>JAIRUO010000041.1 GCA_031254385.1 Treponema sp.
GCGCTGGCCCATGACAAGGGCCGGGGTATTATTCTTGCGCTTAACAAATGGGATACCATGCCGCAGATTAAAAACGCTTTTCAGGCGGCAGAGGACAGGGTGCGTTTTTTGTTTCCAAAAATGGAATACGCTCCGGTAATTGGAATCAGCGCACAGTATGGGACGGGTGTGGATAAACTTCTGGACTTAAGCGTCCGTATGTATAACCAGCTTAACCTGCGCATAGAGACTTCGGAACTAAATAAGGCCCTTGAAAACTGGCTTGAGGAATATCCGCCGCCTGTCGGCAAACAGACCCGATTCAAGGTCAAATATGCAGTACAGGTTTCAGCTAACCCGGTTAAGTTCGTGTTTTTCGTTTCTCGCAAACACGCGGTTGGAGAGGCTTATGTGTCTTATCTCCGCAACAGGATACGTTCAACTTTGGGATTTTCACTCATTCCTTTGGAGGTAGAGCTTCGTTCTTCCAGCGGGGAATCCCGGTCAGACCGGGCGGCTCCGACGGCAAGTACCCGGAGTTAAGTTATGGCGGTCTATACCATTGCCAATGTTGAAGAACTGCTACAGGTCAAGGCCCACGTTATACGCTACTGGGAGCAGGAGATTCCCCTGATACAAAGTAGCAAAGACATAAATGGCCGCAGACTTTATTCCAGCAGGGACATGGAAATATTTCTCCGACTCAAACATCTGCTCTATGAGCGTCGCTTTACCATAGAAGGTGCCAAGGAAGAGCTGTATAAAGAACTAACGGGGCAAACTCAGGATCTCCGCAGCAGTATTTCCATGCTCCGCTCTGAGCTGCTTGAACTGCATGCTTTTCTAAAAGAAAGGCGGCCTTAAAAGATGAATCTGTTTCCGCCTCTTACCTTGCAGCTTAAGTCCCACATGGACGAACTCCTAAAAACAATTGACAAGACATTTCCCCTGCCTCGGCGTTTTCGACCCGGCCTGCCCAAAGACGTGGCAGAATTATCCGCCTTGTTCACTTCTCGCCGCTATGAACGTAGTCTTTCGTATTTGGGAAAACCTAATTTGCTATCTGCGTATCTTAGGTACTTTCTCCCCTGGAATGTGTATCGCCTGTGCAGGCTTTTGCCTTCGTTAAACCTTGAACTAAAAACAGGAGACGCGATTCTCGATCTGGGTTCCGGTCCTCTTAGTTTTGTGCTGGCCCTCTGGTTCAGTCGCCCTGATCTTCGGGATATTCCTTTGGAGTTTTATTGCATTGACCAGACGCCTTCTGTACTGGAGGCAGGCAGAAAAATTTTTGGCGCTATTACTTCACCAGAAAACACTGCCGATAAAATAAAATGGAAGATAAAGACCTTGCGTGGGGAACTTGGCAGGAATGGGCATATATTGATAAATAGAAAAATCGTAGGCCCAGAACAAATTTGCAATGGGAAAGGGGCCGCTCTGGTCTGCGCCGTTAATGTGTATAACGAAATCTTTTGGGAATTGTCCCCAGCGGACAAAGATGGATTACGGAACTTGGCTGAACAAAACAGCCGACTTCTTTGTTCTTGCGGCAAAGACTGTTCAGTCCTGATAGTAGAGCCGGGCATACCTAGATCCGGGGCATTTATTTCTGGCCTCCGTTCCTCTCTGATTGAGCAGGGCTTTGAAATCAATTCGCCCTGCCCTCATAATGAAAGCTGTTCCTTCCCCGGCGAGGGGAAAGGTAAGGCAAAGTGGTGTCACTTTCCATTTAACACTGATGACGCGCCGGAATTGCTGCATAAGCTTTCCAATGCAGCCGGAATCCCTAAAGAAAGGGCGGTTATGAGCTTTCTTTTTGCGCATAATTCTTCACACATCAAGTCGCAAAAAAAAGCACGAAATTCCACGCAAGTACGAGTGATTTCAGATTCATTTCCTGTGGGAAGATTATATGGTCGTTACGCCTGTTCCGTACAAGGGCCAGTTTTGGCAACAGGCAGTAAAGCAAAAATGGAAACCATTGATTCGGGAAGCCTTATAAACGTCAACATCAACGGCAACAGGGATCAAAAAAGCGGCGCTTTAACAGGAGAAGTATTATAATGAGGGAAACTGTCAAAAAATCGAAAAGTTTGAGAAGATACGCGCTAATAATTTTCATGCTTATAATCTGTCTCTCCCTGGTTGTTTTCTGTTCAAAGAGGAATGATACCCCAATTAACACTGCAATTAACAATCAGGGCACAGCCTTGGCATCTAATCAAAATAATCCAACGGCTGTTTCTCAATCCCCGACTGAACAAGAAGACTATATCGGCAATTTTTGGAGTACTATGATGGAAAAGGCGAATCTTCCTGAGTCATTACAGGATAAACTTATTACCCGGCTGATGTACAGCCCTGATTTTGTGATGGAACTCCTCACAATTTTTGACGGAGACCCATATCTATATATATTGGTGGACAAACAGCATGCACTGGACAGAACTTATGCTCCACGAGATCTTGTGCAACTAAAAGATGGCGGATCTTTCCGCATTACGCGCCAAGACCTTTCGCTCCGTGAGCTTGCAGCCACGTCTCTTGAGTCCATGTCTGCCGCCGCAAGGGTCGATAATGTGATTCTTACAGCCGCTTCCTCTTACCGTTCCTACAATTATCAGGTTGACTTATATGCACGTAATGTCGCGGAATTGGGCGAATGGGAAGCCAGCCGCGTTTCTGCCCGTCCCGGACACAGCCAACATCAATTGGGCCTTATCGTAGATTTCTATCCCATTGACGACACGTTTGCTGATACTGCCGCTTCGGCGTGGCTTAGACAAAACGCCTCCCGCTACGGCTGGTCCATTTCGTATCCTCAAGGCTATGAGGAAATTACCGGGTACGCCTACGAAAGCTGGCATTACCGTTATGTGGGTCCGGAACTTGCTTCTTTTATTGACAAATACTTTGACGGAATCCAGCAATACGCTTTGCAGTTTATACAGGCATGGATTGAAGAGGAATAAAAATGTATACAACTTTTACGTTATGTGTAATGCAATCTAAATGTGTTTGAAAAACATGGAAAAGTGTATTGACAGAATACTTGACAAAATATGAGAATGTAATATGATAGTTGTATGAGAACGAAACAAGAATTAATGGATATTATTAGGGAGCAGCTAGCAATAGAGTATAATTGCTTAGCCAGCGATTTTTCTTCATCAAATAATATTATAACCGCTTCAAGGGACAATGAGAAAAGAAGGCATTATATTAATGGGATATTCTTTTTTCAAATGGCAACATTCGGGGATAATGTAGTGATAACAGCAAACGAATGTATGCATGATTGGCTTAAAGAATATACAAAAGACAAAAAGGGGCATTAGATTTTTGAACATAATAATTTAACTGAAATTGATAGAAAATTGAATGAATACAATAAAAAATTACGGCAGACACATCATATGTTTTTATCATATAAAGAAACTGTGCCTAAAGGCATTAATATAAAAATAAAATGGTTTGAAAATGAAGAAATATATCAATTTTATGATACAAAAATGTTTCCCAACGCCCTTTGTACAAAATATGATCCGAAAAGACCTGACATATTGGCAGTTGCCGCCTATGATGAAGAAAAAATAATTGGGATGGCTGGTTGTTCTGCTGATACCCCGTTATTATGGCAGATAGGAATTGATATAAGTGAAAACTATCAAGGGAAAGGGATAGGGACATATCTTGTTACAATAATAAAAAATGAAATAGAAAGAAGGGGTAAAATTCCATTTTATGGGACAAGTTTATCAAATATATATTCATGGAATATAGCATTGAACAGTGGTTTTATCCCTACTTGGATAGAAATCGAAACAATTGAAGAAGAAAAAAAATGAGAAGAGAAGAGAAAATATATTGATAGATTAATATTTATGTTATATTATCTATGGTATTGTTTTTTGGAGGACAATGTATGATAAATATATCAAAAAATTGGAATGACAAGCAGAAGAAATTAAAATTGCTTCTTACTAACGAAAAAACTTTTATTAGGGGAAGAGATTTATTATTGGAAATGCACAGCTTATTGCATGAGAAAAAAGTATATAAGACAAATGTCGAGACATTTTATGATAATCTATGGGAAGATTTTAATGAAGAAGCCTGTAAAATAATTTTAAATAAAGGAACATCAATATTACGATACAAAAATGTTTCCCAACGCCCTTTGTAGAAAATATGATCCGAAAAGACCCGACATATTGGCAGTTGCCGCCTATGATGAAGAAAAAATAATTGGGATGGCTGGCTGTTCTGCCGATACCCCGCTATTATGGCAGATTGGAATCGACATAAATGAAAACTATCAAGGGAAAGGTATTGGTACATACCTTGTTACAGTACTAAAAAATGAAATAGAAAGAAGGGGCAGAATTCCATTTTATGGGACAAATTTATCAAATATATATTCATGGAATATAGCATTGAACAGCGGTTTTATCCCTACTTGGATAGAAATCGAAACAATTGAAGAAG
>JAIRUO010000047.1 GCA_031254385.1 Treponema sp.
TCGGCGCTTTGGCTGTGGGGATGCTGACGGCTTACGGTTTTACGCTCTGGAAGTGGAAGCACAAGGAGCGGCTTTTTCTGGTTTACATAGTAGTAATGCTCATGCCGCTCCAGGCAGTGCTGGTGCCTAATTATATAGTGGCCGCGTTCTTTGGAATTCAGAAGAGTTATCTGGCAATCATACTGCCGGGCATATTTTCGCCGTTTGGCGTTTTCCTTGCGCGGCAGAGCATGAAGGCAATTCCCGAAGCTTACTTTGAAGCGGCAAAAATTGACGGCGCGGGAAACTGGTACATCTTTTTTAGAGTCCTTCTTCCCCAGCTTAAATCCACCGTTGCGGCCCTCTGCATGCTCACCTTTATCGAGTACTGGAATGTGGTTGAGCAGGCTGTTATTTTTATTGACGATTATAGATTCGAGCCTCTTTCCATTTACCTCTCCCGGCTGTCTGACGGAAGGACGGCCCTGATTTTTGCGGCTTCCTGCGTGTACATGTTCCTGCCGGTGTGGTTCCTGTTTGCTGGCCAGCGGGATCTGGAAAAAGGCATTGAGCTTTCGGGGGTGAAGTGATGAATATAATAGGATATAAGCCATGAAACTGAACAAGACAACAGTAGGTGCCATTATTTTGGTGTTACTCATTCTGATCCTGTTTCTCTCAAAAACCATTTATACCTATAAATTGCCGGAAGTGACTGGCTCAAGGCCAAGGCGGGGCAGCCTTTCAAAACTGGAGATCAGTTCGGGAATCGCAAGCTGGGCAGAAACTGAAACTATTTACGCGGCTGCGGCAGGGGCCGTGGGCAGGGTCTTTGTCAGGGAAGGGGACGAAGTAGAAGCAGGCCAGATTCTTTTTGAAATGGCTTTTGATATTGTCGCTGCGGAAAGGCGCCTGGCCGAAACAGATAACAATATCGCCAAACTTGAGGCAGATATACGCAGCCAGAGATCAAAGCTCAATAGTATATATATGGCTTTAGCCGTTGAGGGATATATCGAATCCGGCGAAGAGCCGATTTCTGCGGACTCTCTTTCCGGGCAGGCAGGCATTATTGCCATGGAAATTAGCAGGGCAAAACAGCTATTAGAAATCTCAAAAGTTGAATTTGAAATGGGATTCCAAAGCAGAAACGAGCTTACTAACGCGGAGAACAGCCTTAAATCCCTGCTTTATAGATACGAAGTTGAGGCAGAAGATCTGGAACATTCCCTGGCTATGAAGACCATTGACCTTGAAAACTTAAGGCTTTCCCGTGAAACCATCAGAGAGGTACTCCGGGATTACAGGAACAACGCGGTAATACGGGCCCCGGCAGCCGGTACCATTCTGAGCCTGTCTGCGGAAAGGGGTAAGTTCTACCCGGAAAATGCCCCCCTTGTTTCCATTGGGGTGGGCCATGAGTTTATTGTTGAATGTGCTATTTCCTTGGATAATAACTTTATAAATCCCGGTGACACTTGCGAGCTCAGCAATTCCAGCCACGTACTCAAAGGCACGGTGCAGCGGGTTAGGCCCTCGGCCCAGGGTAAAACGGTGTCAGTCACCATTGTTTCTGACGAAGTAAGCGATGGCGAAAGCTTCAGCATTACCTTTGAAAAGAATAGCGCGTCCTCTTTTACCCTGGTTCCCAACAGCTCTGTAAATCAGGATAGTGACGGGTATTTTGTGTATCAGATAAGAAGGCGTAATGGCATTATGGGGAACGAGTATTACCTGGAAAGGCTGAATATTTTTATCGGCGATTCGGATCATCAGAATACTACGGTTATCCGGGGCATCATGCTTTTTGAACCCATAGTGCTGGTCAGCAACAAGGCGCTCTCAAATGGGCTCACGGTTACCCTAAAGAATGCGGAGGATTTTTTTGAAAATTAAGATAGCCCTAATTGCTGTTTTTCTCCTGCTTCTCTCCGTGGCAGGGCCTTTCATCATTTACTATCTTTCTATTGAAAAAAAAAGTCTTTTTCTGGTGCTACCAAACGAGCTTGGTTCTCCCAGACTCAATATTAATAATATAGAAGATTTTTGCGAAACTGACTTTTTGCTGACTTATGAAATCCCTGCTTCAGAAAGGGTGAGCTTGCCCCAGGGGGATTATCCGGTTACCCTAATAGGGACTAACAGCAGCTACCCCTCTATAATGGGCCTTTCTATGCTGGAAGGAGCATTTTTTACAAAACAGGCATGGACTGGTAAGCAAAGGCATGCGGTTCTTAATGAAGAAGCTGCTTTTGCCATTTTTGGGAGCAGTCAGGTAGTAAATAACCGCTTCCGCATACGCAATGATACCTGGCTTGTTACCGGGGTAATCCAGAACGGGGACGATGATAAGGCCAAGATTTATGTTCCTTCTTCTGTGCGGGGAGGGGAGGCCAATGCCCTGGCCTTGGTTACTTCGAGCAGACTGGACGGAACTTATGTAAAAAATAGCTTAAAATCTTTAGGAATTCAGGGAAGCAGCTTTGATTTTATAGATTTTAGCGCCAGGACTCGTCTTTTTTTTGAAAGAACCTTAACAATTATGCTTATTGCTGTGATTTTTCTCTTGTTGACCCTTCTAAGGCCCTTGATAATTGCCTTAATTAGGGCTATTACTGACTTCAAAAAGGATTTGGAACAGTTATATCTTATAGAAATCATTAAAAATCGTAAAAAAGCTGTTGCCAGATTCATTTTTATTGGTCTTAGACTTGTTCTTTTTCCAATATTAGCGGTTTTTTTATTAATTAAGCTTGTTTCTATGTGGCTGCCCTGGCAGGATATACCTTCGCTTTCTGGCCTCAACAAGGACCTTTTTTACCCTCATATAAGCTGGCTTACCGGTCTTGAAACGATTTCCCTTTGTCTGTTCATTGTTTCTCTGGTCGCTTGGGGATGCTTTTATATATGGTTAAATTTTATCATTAAAAAAGCATAAAAAACGAAAAAAACCTTTCCAAACTAAAAACAATGTGATACAATAAATCAAATAAATATTCCCCAGAGGGGAAATTCCATAAGGAGTAGATGATGAAACGAATACTTATCTTAATGGCTCTTATGTGTGTTGCGGTAACTCTTTTTGCCCAGGTAGCTCTACCTGAACACCAGTTTGCTGCTGGTAGATGGGCTTGGTCCGGAACAAGGCTTGTCCAGAATGATATTCATTCAGGGCTAGCTAAATTGAATGTCAGAGCTCCCCAAAGCGGTGGCATGCTTTATGAATTTAACGCCCGGTATGTGGACGGCCTTGAAGACGGGCATGGCGGAATCGGCATACACCTTTTTATGGATAACGCGCTAAACGCCGCATCCTGGGGTGGAGGGAACTCTATACTCCTTTGGCTTAATTATGATGAGCATCCTGTTACCAGAGGATTTATCACGGGATTTACCGCCCAGGTTTACAAGAGCACTAGCAATTCCACGATGGAATTGGTGGATACCATTGATCTAAACTGGGCGCTTCCCTATTTTGATATATCGGGGATAGTTCCTGTAAAAATCTGGGTAGATGGAAATACCGGTGAAATTCGGATATACGATCCAACAGATCCTACGCTGAGCGATTATTTCTATATACATCTGTCTGACTATCCTGCCTATTTTCCTCGAAGCGCTTTCCCGCTCAGGGGTAACTGGGTAGCCTTGAGAACCAATGGGATCAGTGTGTCCTTTGGGTTGGGCCTCTAAGTAGAAGCTATTTTTTCTGGTATGTGTTAAGCTGTTCCAAAATTTTATTTTGGAACAGCGTTTTACTCTTGTTATACAAAATTTACGCCGGGATAATAAAACCGAATTGTGATTTATATAGCTTTTGACCTATCTTTATTATTTAATATTATCAATGCAGTTAATAATGTACATGATAAAAATACTCTTTTCGGCAGAGCAACTCAGCTTGCCCTGGTGATGTAGTTGAAGGCGGAGCGATGAAGACGATATTTGCTGTAGACGACAGCGATACAAACTTGGCAATGGCGGAAGAGGCCCTGGAAACCCACTACCGCATACTGCCAATGCCTTCTGCTGCAAAAATGTTCTCGTTTTTGGAAAAGATGAAGCCGGATTTAATATTGCTGGATATTGAAATGCCGGAGATCAACGGCCTTGAAGCGTTAAAACGGCTCAAGGCTCATCGTTTATATGCTGATATTCCAGTCATTTTTCTGACAGGCAGGATCGATACTGCTATAGAAACGCAGGGTTTTGAGCTGGGCGCGGTTGATTTTATCACCAAGCCGTTTTCTGCCTCTGTCCTTTTAAGGCGCATTAAAGCTCATCTGGATATGGACGAGTTGATACGCGAAAGAACGGCGCACTTAAGGCGGCTGCAAAACGGACTGGTTCATGTATTGGCCGATATGGTTGAAAACCGCGATAAAGGAACAGGTGGGCACATTGAGCGCACGACATCGTATATAAAAATACTGATAAAAGCGATGGAAGAGAGGTCGTTGTATGTGGATGAACTGCGCACTTGGGATATGGAAACGACTAATTCATCTGCCCGTTTGCACGATGTTGGGAAAATCGTAATACCTGACATAATATTGAACAAGCCCGGCGGGCTTACAGATGAGGAATTTGAGATAATGAAATCCCATGTCACAGAAGGCGAGCGCATAATCGACAAAGTGATCGAAAGAACGGGCGAAGAGGATTTCTTGTGGAACGCCAAATTGTTTGCCGGTTATCATCACGAGCGCTGGGATGGGACGGGCTATCCGAGGGGGCTTAAAGGGACGGAGATTCCGCTGCAAGGTCGTATAATGGCTGTTGCCGATGTATATGACGCGCTTGTTTCCAAACGGCCTTATAAAGAAGCCCTTCCAGACGACAAAGTTGTGAGTATCATTACGAGCGAATCAGGCAAATATTTTGATCCAAAAATAGTGGACGTTTTTTTGGAAGTAAAAGATTTGTTTAAGGAAGTAACAATGGGCTTGGGCCAAACCAGGCAAGGGTAGTTCAAGATTATAATGCAGTATATTTTGATGATTATTTTACCAATTTTGTCTGTTGCGGCTGTATTGCTGATGTATTTAAAGTTAAGGCGCGAAAAAGCTCTGTTTAGGAAAGAGCGCGCCTGGCTAAGATCCATACTGGACGCAATTAAGGCCCCCATAAGCGTGACAAACAAAGATATGGAATGGACCCTTGTCAATAAAGCTCTTGAGCAGTTTTTGGACCTAAAACGGGAAGATATAATCGGAAAGAAGTGCAGCCAATGGGGCGCTGATATTTGCAACACTGAAAACTGCGGTATTGCCAGGATAAAAAACGGTTTTAGCGGAACATATTTTGAACAATTCGGCGGCGCCTACAACGTACTCGTTTCTAATATTTTCAACGAAAAGGGAGAACCAGACGGGTATGTTGAAGTGGTGGAGGACATAACAGAACTTAAAGAGGTGACGGAGCGGCAGGCGGAGATAGAAGCCGCAAGTAAGTCAAAGAGTAATTTTCTGACCACGGTGAGCCACGAAATACGTACGCCGATGAACGCAATTATGGGCATTGCCGAAATACAACTGCAAAATACGGCACATTCCAGGGAAATACAGGAAGCTTTGAGCGAAATATATAATTCGGGTTATTTGCTGCTTAGTATCATTAATGACATACTGGATCTGTCCAAAATAGAAGCCGGCAAGATGGAGTTAGTTCCGGTTAAATACGATGTCCCTAGCTTAATTCACGACACCGTGCAGCTTAATATTATGCGCTTTGACAATAAGCCGATTGAATTTGTTATTCAGGTGGACGAGAACATTCCATCATTTATGTTTGGCGATGAACTACGCATCAAACAGATCTTAAACAACCTACTCTCAAATGCGTTCAAATATACGGACAAGGGCCAGGTTTCGCTTACGGTTGAAGCTGAATTCGCTGGCCAGAAGGAAACTGATCTTTTAACGCTTATTTTCCGCGTAAGCGATACCGGACAGGGTATGAGCAAAGAGCAGGTGGATAAGCTCTTCAATGAGTATACCCGTTATAATCTGGAAGCAAACCGCAAAACCCAGGGTACTGGGCTGGGCATGAATATTACAAAGTACCTTGTCGAGATGATGGATGGGGAAATTGCTGTGGAGAGCGAGCAGGGCAAGGGCACGACGTTTACTGTGAGAGTGTCGCAGGAGAAGGTCGGTTCAGATGTGTTAGGTAAGGAACTAACGGAAAACCTCAAACATTTCCGCCTTAGCGGAGCAGGGCCAATAAAAAGGGCACCGCAAATAACGCATGAATATATGCCTTACGGCAGGATTCTGATAGTTGACGATGTGGAAACGAATTTGTACGTCGCAAGGGGATTGATGGCGCCTTATGGCCTTTCAATTGAAACCGCAGAAAGTGGAATTGAGGCAATCGACAAAATAAAAAATGGGTCTATTTTTGACATTATATTCATGGATCATTTTATGCCGGAAATGGACGGCATAGAAGCGACAAAAATTATACGTGATAACGGCTATACGCGCCCCATTGTCGCTCTGACGGCGAATGCCCTGACAGGCCAGATGGAAGTTTTTTTGGCAAATGGGTTTGACGCGTTTATATCCAAGCCTATTGATATGCGGCAATTGAACTCAACGCTGAATAAACTGGTACGCGACAAACACCCGCAGGAAGAAGTTGAAGCCGCACGGCGTTTAAAAGATACTTTAAAGAACCGTTCTGGCGGAACCGCGCCAGAGCCACCCGCCGGATCGCAACTGGCTGAGTTTTTTATGCGGGATGCTAAAAAGGCCATTTCGATACTGGAAGCAATACATGTAAATAACTACCGCAGAAATAACGATATGCAAATGTACATCATCACTGTTCACGCTATGAAAAGCGCGCTAGCAAATATAGGCGAAAAAGAACTGTCCGATGCCGCATACAGACTCGAACAGGCAGGCAGGGATGGCGATACTGCCGTAATAATGGACGAAATTCCTGGCTTCTTAAAGAACCTGTATGCGGTGATAAAGAAAATCAGTTCTAAAGATGACAAACGCGAAAAAGCAAAAATCACCGGTGATGATCAGGCATATCTGCGCAAGAAACTGACAGTAATTCAGGAAGCCTGCGCGGTGTATGATAATAAAGCTGCAAAAGAAACTTTGGCGGAATTAAAGGAAAAATCATGGTCGCCGCAGATAAATGAACTGCTGGATATCATTGCCGGGCACTTATTGCACAGTGACTTTGAGGAAGCTGCAAACGCCGCAGGGGATTTTGATACTGATTTAACAGAGTAACGCGATCAAGTCTTAAGGAAGTAGAGCAATATGGGAAGTACTGTAATCATCGTGGCGGGCGCAGCTTTAGCTATATTGGTCTGTATAATTCTGATTCGCATCATTGCAGAAAGACAGAAATCCACAATTGAAAAAATACGCGAGGCCGAAGAAACAAAAAAATCCATGTTTATTCTTGAACATATACTCAATGGGCTGGACGAGAACATTCATGTTACTGTTCCCGATACTGGTGTAATACTTTTCATGAACGATAATATGAAGAAACAGTATGGCATCGAAGGTGATTGCGTTGGGGAGCTATGCTATAAACTTATCAAAGAGGGGCAGGATGGGATATGTGAGTCTTGTCCAATCCGCCAGCTTGATAAAAATCCAGGGGATGTCATCAGATGGGTTGGAGACGACTCCAGAACGAGACGTATCTACCGCAATACAGACAGTTACATCGAATGGTCCGACGGCAGAATGGCGCATCTTCAACATTCTGTTGATATAACCGAACTGAACGAGGCAAAAGAACAGGCTATACAGGCCAGATCCGCAATGAGCGGCTTTCTGGCAAAGGTAAGCCACGAAATACGTACCCCGCTGAACGCAGTTTTGGGCATTACCGAAATTCAACTGCAAAATGACAAGCTCCCACCCAATACGCAGGAGGCGTTACATAAAATTTCCGATTCCGGTTATTTGCTGCTTAACATAATAAACGATTTGCTGGACCTGTCCAAAATAGAGGCAGGCAAGCTGGAATTGATACCGGTAAATTACCAGATCGCAAGCCTGATCAATGACACCGCGCACCTGAATATCATAAGGATTGACTATAAACCGTTAAAATTTGTCCTGCATGTGGACGAAAATATACCGTCTGTACTGCTGGGAGACGAACTGCGCATAAAACAGATTTTAAACAATCTGCTTTCAAACGCGTTTAAGTATACAGAGAACGGCGAGATTTCACTCTCTGTCAGCTTAGAGCCTGATACGGGGAATCCTGATCGCATAATACTTGTTTTCCGTATAAGCGATACTGGGCAGGGCATGACCCAGGAACAGATGGACAATCTGTTTACCGAGTATACCCGTTTTAATATGGAATCCAACCGCATGATTGAAGGTACTGGCCTTGGGCTTAGTATCACCAAGATTCTAGTTCAGATGATGGACGGGGATATTTCTGTGGAGAGCGAGGCGGGTAAAGGTACTGCATTTACCGTACGGATCCCTCAGATAAAGATCGGTTCAGAAGTACTCGGTGCGGTAAAGGCCAAGAATCTGCAGCAATTAAAATTAGGGAAAACATCGCAGATGGAAACAACGGTGCAAATTGTGCGAGATTATATGCCTTATGGTCGGGTTTTAATAGTTGACGATGTGGAAACGAATTTGTATGTCGCCAGAGGATTGATGACGCCTTATGGCCTCTCGATTGAAACCGCAGAAAGCGGATTTGACGCTATTGATAAAATAAAAAGCGGTTCAGTTTACGATATAATTTTTATGGATCATTTCATGCCCAAAATGGACGGTATGGAAACAACAAAAAAAATACGTGAGATGGGTTATGAAAAGCCAATCGTCGCACTTACTGCGAACGCACTTATAGGTCAGGCAGAGATGTTTATAGAAAATGGTTTTCAAGGGTTCATTTCTAAGCCTATAGACGTGCGACATTTAAACTCTATATTGAATAAACTGGTGCGGGATAATCACTCAAAAGAAGAAGTTGATGCTGCACGGCGCCTAAAAGACAGCTTAAAAAGCCGTTCTATTGTCGATGAGATGCAGCCGCCAACAAGCTTACAGCTTGCGGAGTTTTTTACGCGGGATGCACAAAAGGCAATTACAGCGCTGGAAGCTATTCACATGAACAACTACCGCAGAAGCAGTGACTTACAGATGTTTATCATTAGCGTTCACGCGATGAAAAGCGCACTCGCTAATATAGGTGAACCAGGACTCTCCGAGACTGCCAGTAGGCTGGAACAAGCAGGGCGGGATAAGGATACTGGCATAATAGCAAGTGCGCTTCCCAGTTTTATAAGGAATTTGAAAGCGGTTGTCGAGAAGATCAGCTTGAAAGAAGATGATGGAAATGTTGTAATTACAGACGAAGATCAAGCATATCTCCGTAATAAACTGCTTGTTTTCCAGCAAGCCTGCGCCGAGATGGATAAAAGAACGGCCAAAGATACACTGGCGGAATTAAAAGGAAAAACCTGGCCACGCCCTGTCAGAGAGATGCTGAATGTCATAGCCGGCCATTTACTGCACAGCGATTTTGATGAAGCTGCAAGCATCGCGGGAGAATACGGCAAATAGAGAGGGGGAGTTATGTCCGAAATAACCAAATCATCAGAAATAATAGAGCGTGTAAAAGTGTTGCGGGAAATTGAGGAAATTTCAGGGGAAACTCTTGCACGGGAACTGGGATTTGATCCGGCCGAGTACAACCAATGGGAATTAGGAGAGAAAGATTTCCCTGTTGGCGCTTTGGTTGAAATAGCCTCGCGCTTTAAGGTTGATCTGGCGGAACTTATTACCGGCAGAACTTCCAAACTTAAAACCTTCTGCCTGACCCGCGCCAATGAAGCGCCAGAGGTGACCCGCCGTCCTATGTACGGTTACTGGAATCTTGCTTATAATTTTCATGGGAAAAAGGCGGAGCCCTTTCTGGTGGAAGCTGATGCCGCCACTGGCGAAAAACCTTTAAGCCTGAATACCCATCCGGGGCAGGAATTTAACTACCTTCTGGAAGGCCGCCTTTTAATTTCGGTGGACGGTCATGAAATGGAAATGGAAGCCGGGGACTGCATTTATTATGACTCAAATACACCCCACGGAATGAAAGCCCTGGGCGGCAAACGCGCCCGGTTTATAGCCGTAGTTTTATAATTCTATGCTGCCTGCTGGTCGCATAATAGAAGGATTATCATGAATTTACTGGACAAATTTTTACCCTTCACGGATTTCTCGTCCTACGATGATTTTTTTATCAATTTTACTGCGGAAGTTCCCGAAAATTTTAATTTTGCCTGGGACGTAATGGATGTACTTGCCAGGGAAAAAGGCAAAGAGCGGGCTATGCTCTGGTGCGATGAAAAGGGCGCTGAGGCTGAATTTACTTACCGTGAAATTGAACAGCTTACCAATCAGGCTGCCAATACATTAATTGCCAAAGGCATATGTAAAGGTGATCCGGTAATGCTCATACTCAAGCGGCGCTTTGAATACTGGCCAATACTGCTGGCCCTCCACAAGTTAGGCGCTATTGCCATTCCGGCTACCCACCTGCTTACATCAAAGGACCTTATTTACCGCGTCAAGGCCGCGGACATTTGCGCTATTATCTGTGTGGATGATCCCGATCTTATGACCAGAGTTGACGAAGCAGAGACTAAGTTAAAAGATGAAAACAGCGGGCACTTGCGCCTAAAGGCCTTTGTCCGTTCCGTCCACACAGCCCCGGAGTATGATCCAGCCAAAAAAGTCCCTGCGAGTATTTCCCCCTGGGTAGATTTCAATACCTTGTCCGTGGCTGCTTCGGACAAGCTGGAACGGCCTCCCAAAGCAAATGCCAATGATGACATTATGCTCCTCTATTTTACTTCCGGGACAACGGGAATGCCAAAAATGGTGCGCCATGATTTTGCGTATCCTTTGGGGCATATTGCAACCGCCATGTATTGGCATCGGGTTGTTCCCGGCGGGCTCCACATTACCGTAGCAGATACCGGCTGGGCAAAATCTGCCTGGGGAAATATTTACGGACAGTGGATGGCCGGTACCGGGCTCTTTATTTATGATTATGATCGCTTTGTTCCTCATGCTATGCTTGAGATTCTTCAAAAATACAAGATAACGACATTTTGCGCTCCTCCGACTATTTATCGTTTCTTTATCAAAGAAGACTTAAAAAAATACGATCTTTCATCCATTAAACATTGTACGGTGGCTGGCGAACCCCTGAACCCAGAAATATATGAGCAGTTCCTGGCAGGAACTGGAATCTCCCTGCATGAATGTTACGGGCAAACAGAGCTTACCGTAACTATGGGAACTTTTTTCCCCTGGGTCAAACCCAATCCAGGTTCTATGGGCAAGCCCGCGCCGGGTTATGATATAGACATCCTTAAAGAAGACGGTACTTCCTGTCTGATGGGCGAAGAAGGCGAGCTTGTTGTCCGCACGGACAAGCGAAAGCCTCTGGGTATGTTCAGCGGCTATTACAGGGATGATGAATTGACCGCCTCGGTCTGGCATGACAATATTTACCATACTGGCGATGTGGTCTGGCGTGACGAGGCTGGTTATTACTGGTTTGTGGGTCGCACCGACGATGTAATCAAGAGTTCCGGCTACCGTATAGGCCCCTTTGAAGTGGAAAGTGCGCTTCTGGAACATCCTTCGGTGCTGGAATGTGCTATTACCGGAGTCCCTGATCCTGACCGCGGAATGGTAGTCAAGGCAACAATAGTCCTTGCAAAAGGCTGGGTCGCTTCTGACGCCCTAAAGCTTGAGCTTCAGAACCATGTCAAGAAGATAACCGCGCCGTATAAGTATCCAAGGGTTGTGGAATTTGTGACCGAACTCCCCAAGACTATCAGCGGCAAGATCCGCCGGGTGGAGATCCGCGGAGACCCGTCCGCCCGCTTTTAGCAGCATGGAAGCTGATTTTGTACCCCTTGACTTTTTAATTTATTCGTATTACATTTTGTAATATGGGTATTTATATGAAGGAACAAATAACTACTGCCAGGCTCCCCGCAGAAACGCGGAATAAGCTTGTGACGCTTTCCCGGATTATGAACAAGACCAAGTCTGATATAATCAAAGAATCTGTGGAAATGTATTACAATCAAGAAGAAGGGGAGATAGACTCCTTTACCCTGGGGGAAGCCTTTTTTGGCAATTATGGTTCTGGCGAAGATGATCGCGCCACCACGTACCGGGAGCGCATAAAAAAGAAACTTTCGACCAGGAACTTGTAGAACAGGCTGTATATAATGGTAAATTCAATATTGATTGATGCAGGCCCTTTGATTGCCCTGTTCGATTCCAGCGAAAGGCATCACCGGAGCATACGCGCCTTTCTAAAAAAGTCCCCGTACCGGTATGTAAGTACCCTGGCGGTTTTTACAGAGGTTTCGCATATGCTGGATTTTAATGTTCATGCCCAGATGGATTTTTATGAATGGGTGATGTGCAAAGGGGTTATTATCAGCGATATTAATCAGAATGATATGCCCCGATTGGTGGAGTTAACCGGGAAATATGCGGATTTGCCTATGGATTTTGCGGACGCTACTTTAGTCATTACTGCGGAAAAGACCAATATACGCGAAATAATCAGCCTGGATAAGGATTTTGATATTTATCGCATGGCAGGAAAAGAGCGGATTCATAATATTTTTAATGGAGGATTTTGTGAGTAGGATCAAAGATTTTTTAATGGACATTATGAAGCAAGACCAGATAGAAGCAGAATTATACGATAAATTCAATGTTAAGCGCGGGCTTCGTAATGCTGATGGAACCGGTGTTCTTGTAGGGCTTACCCGTGTAGGGGATGTGCAGGGTTACACAATCAATGAAAAAGAAAAAGTAGCAGTCCCCGGAAAACTTTACTACCGGGGTTATGATGTGGAAGAGCTGATCAGTAATGCAGTACAGGAAAAGCGCTTCTGTTTTGAGGAAACCATTTATCTCCTTATGTTCGGACACCTTCCCAATAAAAGCCAGCTTGAGGAATTTACCGCCCTATTGGGAAACAGCCGGTCCCTCCCTATGAATTTTGCCGAAGACTGTATCCTCAAGACCCCGTCAAGTGATATCATGAACAAACTGGCCCGGTCTGTGCTTACCCTGTATTCCTACGATGAAGACCCCGAAAACGAAGCCCCGGAGAATGTGCTCCGTCAATGCCTGGCATTGATTGCGCTTTTTCCTACGATCGTGGCTTACTCCTATATGGCCAAGAGACATTATTTTGATAATGACAGCCTTATCATCCACATACCTGATCCTAAAAGTTCTACTGCCGAAACCTTTCTTTCCCTAATCAGGCTAGATCAGCAGTACAGCCATCTGGAAGCGGAGATTCTGGATTTGGCACTGGTGCTTCATGCCGAACACGGCGGTGGTAATAATTCTACCTTTGCGGTTCATGTTGTATCTTCTGCAGAAACAGATACCTTCTCCGCAATTTCAGCAGGTATACAATCCCTCAAAGGCTTTAAGCATGGTGGCGCGAATGTAAAAGTAATGGAAATGATGGAAGACTGCAAAAAAAAGGTAAAGAACTGGGAAGACGAGGCTGAAGTTGCCGCTTATTTGACAGCCATACTTCAGGGCGAAGCTAATGACAGAACCGGGCTTATATACGGTCAGGGCCACGCGGTATATACCATTTCTGACCCAAGGACCATATTGCTTCGGGATAAAGCGGAGATCCTGGCTGAGGAAAAAGGCTTTACCCAGGAATTTAAGCTGTACCGCTTGATAGAGAATATTACGCCAGGAGTTTTCAAAAAGGTGAAAAAATCCGACAAAGACATTTGCACCAATGTGGATTTTTATTCAGGCTTTGTTTATAAAATGCTTGGTATCCCCGAAGACCTTTACACATCAATTTTCGCGATAAGCCGGGTCGTGGGCTGGGCAGCCCACCGTATGGAGGAAATTATTTCAGGAGGCAGGATCATCCGTCCTGCCTATAAATGCGTCCAGCCCCGGATTGATTATACACCCATAGCCAGGCGCTAGTGCGGATCTATACCAGCTTGAAAAAGTGGTAACTGCCGCCGAAAATACTTACACGCGCTATTTTGAAGGAACTATGCGCCTCGCCATACCTTCTGGTTATAGTATCGGTAACGGCTGTAACTTCCGCGCCTGTTTCAATGTCGCGTAACAGAGAGTATTTCTCTGGCATGAACACTTCCACGTCATCGGCGTAGGGCTTTAGCGAATATATACCGATTACATCGTTATCGTACATGAACATACTTATGCGCGGGTTGCTTTTTATATATGGCCAGGCTAGCTGGCCTTGGCCTGAAGAGCCGAAAACCTTATTTATATGGCCTGTAACATCCTTTGGAAGCGAAAAAAGGTCGCCAAAATCATTCGGTACGTTAAGTATATAAAGATGCCCCTTCCCGTAAAAATCATGAACCAGCAAGGGGAAGCTGTTATAATCGGTCATTAAGGCAATCTCACACCAGCTTGCGTTGGTTTTATAGTCAAGAGCATCAAGCTGAATTGTTTCCGGTCCATTGCATATTACCCTGCCTTCGCCGTAGGGCTGTACCCAATACTCATTTCCGCTAACGCAGCGTCCGGTTAGGCGTACCGATGTCATGTCCTTTATTCCACGTTCAAGACATTCCTTAAAAAAGCCTGCTGTAATTACAGCGGTATTGCCGCTTCTTACATATTTTTCTAATTTCTGCATGATGCCTTCGTCTTTAGCAGCACTGGCAGGGAGGAAGACTATTGGGTCTGCTTCATCAAAAGCAGGGGACGGCTCAAAAGGTATACCTATCATGCCAAGATAATTGACAACTTGATCTTCGCCGTCTGCGTTGTACGGCTCTAATAAACGGACGCCTTTGGGTTTGCCCACCTGCTTTAGTATCGAATTGAGCCTGGAAAGCCTTGGAGTCAAGGGCGGCAAGAACGCTGAATCTAACATCACAAAGAAATTGAAAAGCATCATCTCGGGGGCCTTGGCAAACAGGGTGAATTCGGCTTGTTCCACCCAGCCGCTAATGTCGTCTGACAGGCCGAATGGGTCTATCCAGCCGCCACCGTTTCTACCAGGCGCTACGTTTTCCATATAGCGAACGATGCTGTAGCTTAAATAACGCTGCAAATGCTGCTGCTCATATTTTGGGTTACGGGTTTCTGTTCCGGTATAAATTCCGTCAAAAAGGTCTTTTTCTTTTTCCGGGTTATATCCGGTTTCCTGAAACGATTCATACCAGTTCGGGAATTTGATGATAAATTTTATTTTGGGATTGGTTTCTTTGGCGGCCTTGACAATTTCGCGCGAAACGTCCTCCATCAGCGCGAGTCTGTATTCGGCCCAGGTTTTGCTGCCCTTTGCCTTGATGCAATGCTC
>JAIRUO010000115.1 GCA_031254385.1 Treponema sp.
AAGGTAAAATAATAGAAACCCAGTACCTACGGCTAGAAAAATAATTACAACAATAACAATGGTCATGCCCTTCCGTCTCTTGATAAAAGCTAAAAAAATTCCGATACTTATTATATAAGGTGTATAAGAAAGAGTGAATAGTAAAGCAATTGCAAGACCAGAACTTAAACGCCTCTTTGTTGTTATTATCGGATGTTTTGTATTGTTTCCTGCATTCGGCCAGACATCATTTAGCCGTGGGGAAGCGCTTTTTGTCCAAAATAAGCCCCAAGAGGCCCTTGTTTTTCTGGAAGCAGCCGTAAATGAGGACCCTGCCCATGTACGGGCTTTTCTCTATCTGGGTATTGCCTACGAGCAGCTTAACCGTGTTGAAGAGGCCATTGCCACATACAGGAAAATCCTTCCACGGGGAGGATCTGAGACTGCCCGCATAGCTTTTAATCTGGGAAACGCCTATTTTGGCCAGGGGAATTATACCTTGGCAGTTCAGAGCTATAATCAGGCACTTGCCGCAGATCCCTCATATACCGCCGCTCTCCTTAACCGGGCCAATACCAGGATTAGGCTAAGAGCTTTTGAAGAAGCGATAGCTGATTATGAGGATTATATTTCACTTGAACCACGTTCCGCCCAGCGCGGTAATATAGAACAGCTAATAGCATTTATCAGGGCAGAGCAGGTAGCCGAAGAGCGGCGTATAGAGGAAGAGCGAATAGCCGAAGAAAAGCGGGTAGAGGAAGAGCGAATAGCTGAGGAACTGCGGGTAGAGGAAGCGCGTATAGCCGAAGAACGGCGTGTAGAGGAAGAACGTTTAGTTGCAGAGGAACGCCGCGTTGCAGAGGAACGGCGTGTAGAGGAAGAGCGGGTAGCCGCAGAGGAACGCCGCATTGCCGAGGAACGCCGTATAGAGGAAGAACGAGTAGCCGCCGAGGAACGCCGCATTGCTGCAGAAGAAGCTGCTCGCGTTGAAGCTGAAAGGAGGCAGAGGCTTTTAGAGGAAGTTACCGCTTCCCTCCAGGCTGCCGCAGAAGGCAGCAAAGGCCTTTCAGCAGGAAGCGAAAATATAGAAGGTTATAATGGTGAATTTGAGCTTGAATAACACTACTCGCGTTTTATCTCCTACAGGCAGGTTCTGATGCAAATGACCAGAAAAAAAATAATAATTATTTCTGTATCCGCCGTTGTCCTTGTCATGATTGGGCTTGGAATTTTTTTTCTGGTAAGAAGCAATAAAAACATTGCAGATGCCAAACTTGAACAAAAAAAAGATAATACTCTTGCCCTGGCAATGGAGTATCTTGAAAGGGGAGATTTCCAGCGGGCTCTGGAATTGCTGGATTCGCTGCTAATTGATAATCCCATGGACGAAAGAACACGCCAAATCTGGAATGAAGTTTTTGAAAGGCGCAGCGAGATTCTAGCGAGTATGAGTACGAATACGGAAGATAGGCTTTCCATAGCGGAAGAACTTGCGGCCCTGGCCATGCTGGAAGAGCAGAGGAGGCTCAGGGATGAAGCTCTATGGGGGCGTCAGGACTCAGGATCATCCGAAGCCGCAGAACGTATGGCTCAGGCCGCCGCCCAGATGGCGGATCGCATGAGCCAGGCAGCAAATGAAGAAGCTGAGCGGCGAGCCCGTGCCGAGGCTGAAGAGGCTGATAGGCGTGCCCAGGCTGCGGCCGAGGCTGACCGGCGCAGAGCCCAGGAAGAAGAACTAGCGCGCCTTTCCGCTGAAAGACGCGCCCAGATGGAAGCGGTACTTGATATGCTCTCCCAGGGTAAAGCTGCCCTTGCCAGAAAAGATTATAACGGTGCTACCAGGATCTTTAATGAAGCCAGATCCCGCCTTCCTCTGGATGATAAGCGGTTTGTAGCTCAGATTTTTTCGGAGATGGCCGAAGCCTGGTATTCCGCAGGTGATCCTCAGACGGCAGAAGGCAGAGATGCCATTGCACGTGCCGAAGCTATGGCAAGAGAAGCTGTTGCCGCAGATCCCGCCCAGGCTCTGCCTCATTTTACTTTGGGGAAGATTTACCGTGACCGCAACCAGTTTGATGCAGCCATTACAGAAATGAGGGAAGCGGTTCGGTTGGAATCAAACGAGTTTCTCTATGTTTATGATCTTGGCCGGGCCTATTATAACGCCGGCAGATATGCCGATGCACGGCAGTCCTTTGATACTGCTACCAGGATTAGCCCTAACAATGAATTTGCCTGGTATAACCTGGGTGGTACTTTACGGCAGCTTGGCAGGCAGGATGACGCCCTTATTGCATTTAACAGGGCCGTTGAAAACAGGGCCGATTATTCCGTTGCATATCGTGAAATAGGCCGAATTCATTCGCTAAAGGGAAACTACAGGGCAGCCATTGATGCTTTTGGCAAAGCCCTTCAATATAACCCCTCCGATCTTGCCTCATTGCGTGAAATGGGGGCAGCCCAAAGCGCGTCGGGAAATCACAGTGCCGCCGAAGCTTCATTCGCAAGGGCCCTTGCCAGCGCCCCGGATGACGCTCAGACTAATTTTAATATGGCGCTTGTAAAACTTGAGCTTAAGAAAAACGCAGAAGCCCTTAATTACGCAAGGAAGGCGGCAACGGCTGTTTCAACCAACGCTGTATATGTATATACGCTTGGACAGGCCTGCGAAGCCGTTGATGATCTTGACGGTGCAATTGCTGCTTACAGAAGGGCAATTGAACTGGATCCCAGATATATAAAACCGCGGGTAAACCTTGGAAGTATCTATCTTGATTATGGCTTTACCACAGAAGCCCTGAATTACCTTTTGGAAGCCCGCCGCCTTGATTCCGCTTCTTTTGAAGTAAATAACAATCTAGGGGCGGTTTACGCCAAACTCGAAGATTGGATACTCAGCATTGAGTATTATGAAAAAGCCCTTGCCGTAGATCCCTTTAATCCTACAGTCAGGCTTAATCTGGCTCGGGCCTTTGTCGGGGCAAACATACTCAACCAGGCCGTTACCGCTTACCGGGAAGTTATACGAGTTGACCCTTCAAACTGGGATGCAATTTTTGAAATGGGCCAGACTTACGCTGGGTTAGGCGACTCTATCCAGGCCAGAAGAACCCTCCAGGATCTGCTTGACAGAAATCCCTCATACCCAGGCAAAAATAATGCAGAAAGAATTCTCGCAAGCCTGTAGGTTTTTAGGGAGTTAAAGTGTAGTTGCATGAATAAAATAAATAAAGGAAAATAGTAATAATTGAAAAACAGACATTTACGATTTCATACATTATTTATTTTACTTGGCTTCTGCGCAGTTATAGCGGCCGGGGTATTCATGTTCATCCAATTTCGCGGTATGATGTCCAATTACCGTGATTATTCCAGTACTATTAGTGCAGATTATATAGATTACTTAAATAAAACCACTCTGTATGATATGGGGGTTTTCATAGAAAAGCATTACCCCGCTTTGTATAATACTGAACTGCTTAAACAGGAGGCAGACGCAGACTGGTTCTGGGATATCGCCGATCAATGGAACGACATCGCAAATGCCTTTGGTTTTGCATACATTTATTATATTGAAAAAAAAGACGACAATTATATATTTCTTATGTCTTCCGGCATACGGAGGAACTTTACTCCCGAGCTGATGGGTACACGGGTGTGGATCGGAACGCCGCCTGCCTTTATTGACGAGGCATGGGAGTCCAAACAGATAACTTTTTCTCCTGAGCCAACTGTCAATGAATGGGGCATACTGATTTCTGCGGAACGGCCAATAATTGTTGACGGACGTGTGGTCGGTATTTTGGGTATTGATTATGATATTTCCTATATGGGGAATTTCCAGGAGCATGAAATTCTGTTAATGGAGCAGGAAAGAGACGTAACACGGAGAATCGTCATTGTCCTCATAGTTTCGTTACTTGTGATTCTTGCAGTTATGGGCTACCAATATTATTTGAACAATACAACGGCCCTCATCCCGGTATGGGAGAAAGAGGAAAATGAGCGCACCCGGAATTTGCTTAACGCAGCGCCCATTATGGTGAATTTATGGGATAAAGATCTTAAGATGATCGAATGTAACAAGGAAACATTAAAGCTCTTTGATTTGTCAAACGAAAAGGAATATTTGGAACACTTCGTTGAGTTTTCGCCAAAATATCAGCCAAACGGCAGATTGTCCAGCGAAGTGGCGCTTGAAGAAGTAAAAAAAGCGTTTGACGGCGAGTCTTCTCCTTTTGAGTACACGCACCAGAAACTAAACGGAGAGCTTATACCTTGCGAAATGTTCATAACCCGTGTGGAGTATAAGGACGACTTTATTGTTGCAGTTTATGCGCGCGATTTACGCGGAATAAAAGTCACCCTGGCCAAAGAGCGCGAGGTAGTAGAATCCAAAAAAACGATAAATACGCTAAAAAATATATTGAATGGTCTGATCGAAAATATTCTTGTTACTGTTCCTGAAACCGGAGAGATACTTTTTATTAATAACAATATGAGGAATCTCTATAATGTCAAAGAGGATTATGCTGGAGAGCTTTGTTATAAACATATACAGGAAGGAAAGAATGAAATATGTGCTTTCTGTCCCTGCCATCAGCTTGAAAAAGAGCCTGACAAAATCATTGTATGGGTAGAGCAAAATTCCATAACAAAACGTGTCTATCGCAATATGGACAGCTATATTGAATGGCCAGGCTATGCGAGGGCTCATCTTCAGCATGCCGTTGATATAACCGAATTGAATGACGCAAAAGAGCAGGCTATTCAGGCAAACAGAACAAAGAGCAACTTCCTGGCCAAGGTAAGCCACGAAATACGCACGCCGATGAACGCGATTTTAGGCATAACCGAAATCCATCTGCAAAAGGAAGATCTTCCGTCGGATACAAGGGAAGCCCTAAGTAAAATTTACGATTCAGGTTATTTGCTGCTCAATATTATTAACGATATACTGGATCTTTCCAAAATAGAGGCGGGCAAGCTGGAATTGGCGCCTGTTAATTATGATGTCCCAAGCCTTATTAACGACACAGTACATCTAATTGCCATACGATTTGACAGTAAGCCGATAAAATTTAATCTTCGCGTGGACGAGAATCTTCCGCCGACACTATTTGGCGATGAACTCCGCATTAAGCAGATACTAAATAATCTGCTTTCCAATGCGTTCAAGTATACGGATAAAGGCGAAGTCTCTTTGTCGATTACCGTTGAAAATGCAAAAGAAGAGGATGCGGATAACATAACCCTTGTTTTCAATGTAAGCGATACCGGCCATGGCCTAACCCGGGAACAGATAGATAAAATGTTCACTGAATATACCCGGTTTAATATTGAGGTTAATAGTACAACCGAAGGCACTGGCCTGGGTATGAATATAACCAGGAACCTTGTCCAGATGATGAAGGGCGTGATTTCTGTAGAGAGCGAACCGGGCAAAGGTTCGGTATTTACCGTGCGTCTGCCACAGGGGCTTGTTGATATCGGAGTGTTAGGCAGGGAGGTTGCCGAAAATCTTGAACAGTTCCAATTTGGGAATTTTTCGCGCATGGAGAGAGCCCCGCAAATTATACGCGAATACATGCCTTATGGAAGAGTTCTGATAGTTGACGATGTGGAAACAAATTTGTATGTCGCAAGAGGGCTCCTTGCTCCCTACGGCCTGTCGATTGATACCGCGACAAGTGGATTTGATGCAATCAACAAGATCGAGAGTGGCACTGTATATGACATAATATTTATGGATCATTTTATGCCCAAAATGGACGGTATGGAAACGGTTAAGCGCATACGCGACATGGGGTATACGCAGCCTATTGTCGCATTGACGGCTAATGCGCTGGTCGGGCAGGCAAAGGTATTTCAGGATAACGGTTTTGACGACTTTATTTCCAAACCAATTGATATACGCCAAATGAACGCAGCTCTGAATAGTTATGTACGGGATAAATATCCGCCCGAGACAGTCGAAGCAGCGCGGCGGCTTAAAGAAGGCATGAAAAATTATTCCAGCGGCGATACATCATCGGTTGTGCCTACCCATCTGGCGAATCTTTTTGTACAGGACGCTGAAAAGGCCATCACTGTACTAGAATCAATCCACGAAAAAACCCCCGCCTACAGTGAAGATGATATTCAGAATTATGTCATTTCTGTACATTCGATGAAGAGTGCGCTCTATAATATAGGCGAAACAGAACTATCTGCCTTTGCGCGTCAGCTTGAGGAAGCCGGGCGTGTGCCTGATACCGCAATAATGGCAAGGGAAACCCCTTCGCTTCTGAACAGTCTGCGATTGGTAATCGCTAAAATAAAACCCAAAGAAGCAGCCGCAATCGATGAAGTCCCGCTTGTAGACGAGGCGTACCTGAAGGAACAGTTGGCTGCGATACAAGCTGCTTGCGCGATATATAACAACAAAGCCGCCAAAGACGTACTGGCCGCTCTTAGGCAAAGATCGTGGCCGTCTTCTGTTAAAGAACTGCTGGAAACCATTGCTGGGCATTTGCAGCACAGCGATTTTGAAGAAGCCGCAGACGCTGCCAAGGGGTACGGAGAGTAATCACCCAATCTCCGTAATCTTTCCTTTCTCCATTACTGCGACATGGTCGCAAAGGTAATCTACCAGATGCCTATTATGTGAAATAAAAAGCAGGGAAAGGCCAAGGCTGTCTTTCAAATCCTGGAATAGGTTTATAATTTGTGCTCCAGTTGACACGTCCAGGGCGCTGACAGGCTCGTCTGCTATAACTAGGCTAGGCCGGAGCATAAGGGCGCAGCCAATGGAAACGCGCTGTTTCTGACCGCTGGATAACTCTGATGGGAAGCGTTTTTTGTGCGAAGGATCAAGTCCCACCAAATCCAGCATTTCATCAACTTTTGTTCCCCGTTCTTTTTTTGTGCCTATACGGTGTATTCTTAGCGGCTCTTCCAGAAGCCAGCCCACCCTTTTAACCGGGTTGAGTGCGCCGCCTGGGTCTTGAAAAACCGCGCTGAGTTTCAACGCCCATTCCTGAAATCCGGGCCTGGCATTGTTTCGTATAAGGCCGTCAATCAGAATATCCCCCTGGTATTCAATAAGGCCGAGTATACAGCGGCCTAGCGTGGTCTTTCCTGAACCTGATTCACCAGCCAGGCCAAAAATTTCACCTTTGTTTATTGTTAGGCTCACATTATCAAGGACAGGTTTTTCTTCCTTTTTGCCAAAGATGCCAAGCCTTCTGCTGGTATAGGTGTTTGAAACATTCCTTACCGTTAATATGGAGGTACTCATGGCAATCTCTCCCCGACAGCCAATATACAGCAGCTAACATGGGTTTCGCTGATTTTTATTTTTTCTGGAAACTTGTCATGGCATTGTTCTTCTGCTTTTTCGCAGCGCGAAGAAAAGGGACAGCCGGAGATTTCGGAAAGCTCCACAGTACTTTCCGTAGAACTATCTGCAGAAAGTTCTTCAAGTAAAGGAACTTTCCCCGGAATCACTTTTAGTCTTTCGCCTTTACGGTTTCTTTCGGGAAGTGCGCTCAAAAGCGAACGAGTGTACTCATGGCCAGGGTTTGAAAAAACTTCATCTACAGACCCTTCTTCTACTATCTTTCCGGCGTACATTACCATAACCCTGTGGCAAATTTGTCGTATAACGCCAAGGTCATGGGAAATAAAAAGTATTGAGGTTCCCGATTCTCGGTTTATCTGTTGCAAGAGCTTGAGGATTTGTTCTTGAGTATTTATGTCCAGAGCCGTCGTGGGCTCATCGGCGATAAGTATTTTTGGTCCCAGAATCATGGCAAGGGCAATCATTACGCGTTGGCACATGCCGCCGGAAAGCTGGAATGGATACGCGTCAATCAGTTTTTCTGGGTTTTCAAGACCCAGTTTACGCATAAGGGCTACAGCTCCTTCACGGTATTGTCTCCTGCTTTTTTTTCCAAAATGGATTTCCTGCGTTTCTGTTATCTGGCTGCCTATCCGTTGTAGAGGATTAAGGGAAGAAAAAGGTTCCTGAAAGATCATGGAGATTTCTTTGCCGCGCACGGAGCATAATTCAGTTTCTTTTAGTTGAAGCAAATCTAGCCACTGGTTTGTCCCTGAGGTATTTAATAATCCGGGGGTTTTCAACAGTATGGAACCTTCTGCCCTTGCTACAGGGGGGAGTAACGAGGCTATTGAAAGGGCGGTGAGCGTTTTCCCGCAGCCGGATTCACCTACTATGCCGGTTATTTCATTGGGGAGGAGATCGAAGCTGATATTGTTTACCGGCCTGAACCGTTTTTTCTCTTTTTCTATGTATACGGAAAGGTTTTTGACTTGCAGCAATGTTTCCATACGGCCTCTTAAAGATTCCCGATATCGGCATTGCGGCGGCGGAGGCCTTCGCCTAAATAATGAAAGGCCAGAACCGAAAGCATGATCATAAGCCCAGGCGCGATGGCGCACCAGGGAGCGTTAAACAGAAAGCCTTGTGATTCCGAAAGCATGCGCCCCCAGCTAGGTTCGGGTGGCTGAATGCCCAGGCCAAGGTAGCTCATGGTGGATTCCGCCAGAATTGCGTTTGAAAGGCCCAGAACCATTGCAGATAACAACGGTGGAAACAGATTGGGCAGTATGTGGACAAAGAGCATGCGCAGCCGTCTGGTTCCCATTATCCTTGCCGCCAGAATAAAATCCCTGCTCCTGTACTGGAGCGTACCGGATCGCATGACGCGGGTAAA
Organism: Treponema sp.; assembly: GCA_031254385.1. Next base: position 8,697 of record JAIRUO010000115.1, read on the forward strand.
ACTCGGGACAAAGAGTATAAGCAGGGCAATTACCAACGCATTGGAATCCAGAAGGGAGACGGTAATCAGAGCCAGCAGTATGCCCGGAAAGGAACTCAGCGCGTCCATGATCCGCATGGTGATCTCGTCCCAAAGGCCGCCTATAAATCCGGCCAACATTCCCAGAACCGAACCTAAGGCGGCACTTCCGGCTACGGTGATTATCGCAATAAGGAGCGTGTGCCTACCTCCGATCATTATGCGAAAAAAAATGTCCCTGCCAAAATTATCGGTTCCCATAAAATGAGAAAGGCCAGGTGCAATAAACCGTTCCTGGCTGTTCATCCTATTGTGATCGATTTCTGGATTAAATAAAGGCAGCAGTAGACCTGCCAGAATCAAAACGCTGATAAGAATTGCCAGAATCAATCCGGCTTTTAAGTCTCCGGGCAATTGTTCATCGGACAAAAGTTTTCTGGCAATGGCGTTTTTTATTTTCATGATTTTAACGCGCCCTCGTGCCCTGCACCCAAGCGTATCCGGGGATCTATAAGCTGGATCGCGATGTCAACCATTGTGTTTGCCAGAATAACCACAAAGGCAATGTATACCACCAGGGTTTCTATCATCAGATAATCGCGTGAAGTGATGGACGCAATAAGGAGGCGGCCTATGCCCGGTATCGTAAAAACCTGTTCCATGACTATGCTGCCGGAAAAAACTTCACCTATTATCATGCCTAGAATAGTCAAGGCAGGAAGGCAGGCGTTTTTTATTATGTGCTTGTGAAGTATGCGTTTCCGATTCGCACCTTTGCTCCGGGCCGTACGGACATAATCGCAGCTCCATTCTTTGAAAATGGACGTTCTTAAAAATTTGATCAGTATAGCGGCATTAGGCAGGGCAATGGCCAGGGCAGGGAAAATCAGATAAGCGATAAAGCCCGCAAAGCCATCGCGGTAATCCACATAAGCGCCGGGAATAAAAAGCCTAAAGATAAGGCCAAAGACCCAGATAAAAAGTACGCCCAGGAAAAATCCAGGCATGGAAATATTTATCGCTGTCAGGGTATTAACCAGGCTGTCCAAAAGAGTCGGTTTTCTTTGCAAGGGCAAAAGAGACACGGGAATGGCGATTAGGAGTATGAAGAAAAGCGACAGCAGGGCAAGGCTGAATGTTACGGGCAGCCGATCCTGAATCATCCCGGTAATGGAAGCGCCCCTAAAGCGAGTCGAGTTTCCAAGGTTTCCGGAAAGGAATTTTCCTAGCCAGGAAAAATACTGTTCCGGTATGCTCTTGTCCAAGCCCCATTCGGCGCGGAGGCTGGCTATCTGTTCTTCTCCAGCTTCAATGCCAAGGGCCAAAAGCGCAGCGTCCCCAGGAATCAGGTGGAAAGCGCTGAAGCTTATGGCGGAAACCAGAAAAAGGGTTATAAGGGTTATGACTATCCTATTTCCGATGAAGCGCATGTCATAATTAATCCCGATAAATAGTAGAAAAATCAATCACGTAAAGAGGGTAATTTACCGCCCCCCTAAAACCGCCGGAAAAAACCTTAAAAGCGTAAATATCCTGAATAAAAACAGCCGGAGCTTCGTCAGAAATCAGCTTCTGGGCATCTTTATAAAGCGATATGCGGTTTGCTTCGCTGGTTTCCCTTAAGATAGAAGCGTAGAGGCTGTCGTAGCGACTATTGTTGAAGTTGAATAAATTGCCGCTGGCAGTGGACACATAACGGGAGAGGAAACTCTGCGGGGAAAGGGTATTGCCGTCAAAGGAAACAATGGTTGCCTCGAAGTTCCTGCCCCGGTAAACGTCTGTGAGCCAGGTAGCCCAATCCACCAGCCTGATGGTTGCGCGTATATTGATCCTTGCAAGCTGGTTGACTATTACCTGAGCCGTGTCAACGTGCATGGTGTAATTTGACGGGACTTTGATCTCCATGCTAAAGCCGTTACTGTATCCCGCTTCTGCCATAAGGGCTCTGGCCCTTGTTAAATCAGCAGGGTAGGTATTCCGCAAGGCTTCATTGTAGTAAAGCTCTAAGCCAGGAATCAGGGGGCTGCCAGAAGGCTCGCCCCTGCCGTAGAAAGCGGTGTCAATTATCTCCCGGACATCCACCGCATAATTTATCGCATGACGCACCCGTATATCGTTAAAGGGTCTGACGCTGTTGTTAAGCGCAAGCAATTGCACGGAGTTGGAATAGCCCGATAGAATGTTGTACCTTCTTGTATCCAGCTTTTCTATTAAGTCCGCAGTAATCATCGCGCCATCCAGATTGCCCCCTTCAAGGCCGGTATATAACGCGCTGGAATCAGAGGCAAATAGCACAACCACCCTGTCTAGCCTGGGAACGCCCGGCTGCCAGTAATGGGGGTTTTTGACAAGGCTTAATTGCTGCTGGGGGAGGTGCCTTTCTATCATAAAAGGCCCAGTGCCTATTGGGTTCCTCTCCCTATCGGCGTTATTCCTTGGAACTATTCCAAAAGTAAGGTAGGGGAGGAAGTCAGGGTCCGGCGCTCTAAGGACTATGGTTATAATTCTGTTTCCTGATAATTCTACTGTTTCGATCTGGGCAAGCCCGATGTAATTTTGCTTTCTTGCCTCATTAATGGAGAACTCGAGATCTTCAATTTGTACGAAAGAGCCGTCATGGAAACGTAGGCCCTGACGTAGGGTAAAAGTATAGCGCCGGGCATCGCTACTCATTTCAACGGACTCCGCAACTGCCGGGACAAGCCTGCCGGAAGTATCTGATTTGACTAGCCCTTCGTATACGTTGAACAGCACGCTCCGGCTGTCTGCCGTATTAGAACTGCTTAAAGGGTCTAAAGTCGCGGGTTCGGTCATAAGGCCGAATCGCAACTCGTTGCTGGTCTGCCTGACAGGTTCTTTTGATGGCATTGCGAAAAGGCTTGCGGCCATTAACATAAAAATAAACAAATTAGAGTATTTGGAGTTCATCATACCTAGAGTATAACGATTTGCCGTTCCTCTTTCAATTCTGTTTTGTTGGAATTTGAAATTATTAACAATAAATTAATGGTTTATAGGCTCATATCCAGTAAATTATTTCAAACCTATCAGCTTAAATGTTATTTCCATCAGTTTATCGGCATTAATGGGTTTTGCAAGATGATAATTCATGCCGTTTGCAATAGCCTTGTCAATATCTTCTCTGAAAGCAAGGGCAGTAAGGGCTACAATGGGCACTGTTTTGGCATCGGATCGATCAAGTAACCTTATGGCTTTTGTAGCGTCATAACCGTTCATTACCGGCATCTGAATATCCATATAGATAATGTCGTAGTAATTCTCATCAGACAGGGAAAAACTCATTACCGCAGTCGCGCCATTGGAGGCTTCTTCGAACTCAATACCTGTACTATGAAGCAGATCAATTATGACGGTGCGGTTAATCTCCACATCATCCACAAGAAGTGCTCGCTTTCCCTTTAGGATATCCCTTAGATCTTCAATGTAAATTTCCTCTCTTCCCTTTTCCTCGGTTTCCTGCAATGCAAGGGTAAAACTGAATTCGCTCCCTTCGCCTAATTTGCTTTTTACTTTTATTTCACTGCCATAAAGCTGTATAATGCTGCGGCTGATTGCAAGTCCAAGGCCAGTACCTCCGTAAGTATGGGTTATAGCCTTGTCAGCCTGCTGAAATGAAGTAAAAAGATTATCCAGCGCGTCTTCTGCAATGCCAATACCTGTATCCAGAACCGCAAAATCAATAAGGGCCTTTCCGTCAATACATTCTCTCCGTTTGACGGTGAATGTTACTCTTCCGTTTTGGGGGGTAAATTTTACCGCATTGCTCAGTAAGTTTATCAAGACCTGCCGTAGCCGCAGGGAGTCTCCGATGTAAGACATATTTTCGGGAATATCGAAACTAGTTTCAAAGACAATATCACCTTCGTCACAGCGGAACTTTATAATAGATGCTACGGCATAAACAAGTATATTCAAATTCATTTCTTCCATGGATAGTTCTATTTTTCCGGCTTCGATCTTGGAAATATCAAGGATGTCGTTGAGCAGTCCCAATAAATGATGCGATGATGTTTCTATCTGCCTGACGTTCTTCAAAACATCTTCAATGACTATGTTTTTATTGCTGAGTTTATTCTTTACTATTCCGGCCATTCCGATAACGGCGTTCAGAGGTGTACGGATTTCATGACTCATGCGGGCCAGAAAATTCCTCTTCTGTTCATTGGCCAGATTTGCCTCTATTATTGCTGTTTTTAGGGCTTTTTGCTGTTCCATAAACTCTGTTACATTGTTGGAAGTAATGATATAGCCTATATTTTTGCCGTTTTTGTCGGTCAGGTAGCTTGCCTCGCCTTTCAGATAACGCTGCTGATCGGCAAGGTGTAGAACCTGGGTCTCTTTGCCTTCATGCAGGGCCGCTATTGGATCGTACTCGGTATTTGCTGGGTATATGCTTATTTCCGAATAGTTTTTCCCCAATGTTTCTTTCAAACTATTTCCGATTGCGGCAAGGGATGCTTCATTCGCGTAAATTATGCGCAAATCCATTGTGGTAATAACCAGAGGGCCGCGGTCAGCTTCGACCAGGCTGTCTGCCATTTCGTCAAAGGAATCAGCCAGGACTCCGATTTCGTCCTTAACCCTAGCATTAAACCTGAAATGCCGTTCGCCAGCGCGGAACCGCGCAATGCCTCTTACAAGGTTTGTGATGCTGGATGTAAAAGTATTTGCTATCCAGATGGCGATAAGCACTACCAGAATAATCATGAACCCTGCCGATAGCACCAACATTCCGGTAGTATTGACAAGATTTGACCTAATCATATAGTTGGTTTCGGTAACGGTTGAATTCAGGTCTTGGTTAGTCTGGCTGATAATAGCCAGCAGCTTCTGTTCTGTTTCCAGGGCAGGGCGTTGGAAATCTTCCAGGCCAGCGCCTATTGCCACAAAACCGAAACCCCGTTTGGTCTTGCCGTAATTGCCCGTGTAGTAGGGAATGGTTGCAGCGGTATTCGGTTTCCAGATGCCGCTCCAGAGTATAAGGAAGGAACCGGAACCGCCCTCTTTGGTCAAATCGAACCAGCCGGTACACTGAGGAGCGTTATTCAGATAACGGCCATCAAGGCCCACGAGGCCCAAAGCGGTAAGTTCCGGCGCAGGGATTTTGTTCCTTGACTGGGCATCGAAGACAGGCACATTTTTGATAAATTCAGTATAGGGCAGCCCTGAGGCCTGCCATTGATTGTAGATCTGATCCTCCAGCCAGGGTATTTGCGGCTCGCCGGTTTCTGGGTTAAAGCCCACGATGGAATGATGCCGGGGGTGCGCAATGCTGCGGCACAGGTAGTCCCAGATAAAGGCGTAGTTTCCCTCATAAGCGCTGGGCATTTCAACATACTGTTCTTCCATTGGCGTTATGCGATCAACAAATTCCATAATGTGATCATGATCCAGCGCCAGGGTAACGTAGCCTGTTATGCGTCCGTTCCGCACTACGGGCGTGGCCCAGCGTATAATGCCTTTAAAGCGTATGCCGTTAGGGTTTTCCCTTCCCGCATACGCTTCTTCTTCTGGCGCGTATTCCAGATTCTGCGCTGCAGCATTTGCCGGGGTATACATGCCGATTAAGCGAGAACCCACATACGCGCCGATAACATCGGAAACGTAGATTTCACCGGACTTAAGGTTTCTTAATTCTTCAAAATAGGTCTCGGCCTTGATGTATGTATTAAGCCGGTTTGATACGTTTTTCCGCTGGCTGTCCATTTGATCAGAAGTAGTAATCTTGATAATTTCATTTCCTGCCATATCAATATATGTCATTTCCAGATACAGGGGCCGTTCTTCTGTTTCCCACAGTTCTAGCGGACGGTTACGGTAATTCGTATCATTCTCGCTGTTAGTTGATGGAGAATAAACGCCTATGGCAAGGGGTTCTGCAGGAATCCATGAATTACCGTCAGGGGCCAGTATCCATTCCCGCTGCTTTACAAGAGAACCGTTTTTGTGATCAAGAAAATGTCGGTATGCGGCTTCGCTTGGTTCTAGCCCTGCGACATAGAGTATATCATCATCACGCTGGTATAGAAAATTCGCAATGCTGCTAGCAATATCAGTGCTGGTTCGTTCAAGTCTAATAATGGCAGAATCATTGAGGGCCAGTACCGAATCTTCCACCGAAATATCGCCCAAATTTGTAAGCGCATCATTGGCTTTGTTTTTTAGCTCTTCGGCGCGCTGGTTCAGTTCTTCTGCCAAGTATCGGAACTGTCCCCAGGCGATAAGGGTTAACAGCACCAGGGGAATGACCTTTATGACCACAAAAATAATGATGAGCTTGGCTCTGATGCCAAAGCCCCTTGCGGTCAGAAACCCTCCAATGGCTGATTCGATCCGGCGTAATGGATTCACTCTATTGTCCGCTCACACAGTCAACACTTCCGAACATCAGGTTCTGCTCCAGCGTTTTTTCCAGCTCTTTTGCGGATTTTATAGAACCATCGATGTTCTTGTACGGGAATTTTGTGGAGAGTACATACCGATCCCGCTCAATGCCTTTCAAACCTTGTCCAAATTTTGCCATGCCAAGACGGGAATGGCCTCCCGCGCCCAGCCCTGCTTCGGTAACCTCAAGTTTAGTACGCCAAAATATATTTTTTTCCATTTTTATGGAAGTGATTTTATTGTTTCTATATCAAGACCGGTATCTTCGACAATCTCCGCAAGCGGACGGCCACGCTCCTTCAGCTTCTGGGCAATTTCAATTTGCGTTTTTTCAATTCCTTTTTCAATTCCTTTTTCAATTCCTTTTTCATGTGCCGTATTAATACCGGTGGTCCAATCGGATAACGCCATTTCGCGCATATGATATGCGCGCAGAACCTCTTTGTCCTGCGATACGAAATTTAGTCTGTCATAGATCTTATTGATTGCCTCGTCCATTCTTATTACCTCCTGTAATATTTTTTCAGGTGTGGTTATATCAAAAAACGTGAGCCACCTTTCAAGCGGCTTGTTTATAATATCCTTACTTTTCAATTTTCGGAATTTTACCATGTTAATGAAATGTATTTCTAGCACGTCCGTCAGCAGGTAATCATGATGATCGTCTTCCCACAGATGAAAACAAGTATGAAAATCGTCCAGCTTAATATTGTCAAAATTAACAATATTTATGGTTATTACTTTGGGCAAATCTTTATAATCGTCTCCAGCGGATATGCCCTTGGTAAACTCGCGCCCCCAGTGCAGAAGCGTCCGTTTTTCCATGTTATGCAAATCTCTAAGCTGAACCTCAATGTTAATTTTTTCACCAGTGTCAGTCTCCGCCCGGACATCAAGGATGCTGGTTTTTTCCCCGATAACATCTGCGGTAAATGTCTTATTTTCCAGAATTTTAATTAATTTTATGGGTTTTTTGCTTTTTGAGCCCAAGACGGCATTTAAGAAGGCCAGACATTGTCCCTCGTCGCCTTCCTCGCCCATTAGTTTTAGAAAAAGATAGTCATTTAATGGATTGAGTCGTTCCATGTCAATAATCATACTATAGAAAATGGGAGGTGAAAAGTACACGAATTTGCCCTGCTGCGGATTTATGGATAGAGAAAAGCCATGAAATTGCGTAGCGATCATCACGTTTGATGAAATTTTTACTTGACTTATTGTACTAATACACTTACTATTGTACTGGATGAATAGTACAAGTAAAACTCAGAGGTAAAGGTTAGTTGTTTGTTGGCTTTACATACCCACTCGTCACCGCATAGACAGTATATTCCTCAACGCCGTCAAGTTTTAGCACGGAGTCGCACTGGGTAACATCAATGGCCGCTAAACAGCAGCTTCCCAAGCCCAAGGCGGCAGCGGAAAGCATTATGTTTTGCCCGACATGCCCAAGATCGATTAAAAGAACCCGGTGCGCAAGTATCGAATAGCGCCATTCGGCCCTGTATGCTATGCACGATACAAAGAAAGTAACAGGGGCTTTTGCCGTCCATTTCTGATCCGAAAGCATAAGGCTTACAGTTTCCCCGTAATTCTGTATGGGCGAAATAAATTCTATGGCAACATCCTTAGTACCGACATTTTCGAACGGCAGGTAATGATAAATGCCTTCTTTTAGTCCTTCTACGCCGTTTTCGCGCACGGTAAAGTAAAGCTCAAACGGATGCCTTGCCCCGCCTGACGGTACGGGGCGCATACTCGCATATTCGCCACGCGTGTATTTTACGCCCTGAGCGCTCCACAGCATAAAGGCAAGCTGACGCTGGGTGAGCGCCTTGTCTTCGTCATAAATGCGCTCGCTTTTGCGCGTGTCAAGTAGATCGCGGTAATTTTCGATAGTCAATAAATTGTCAAAGCCGGATTCGAGTTTTATAAGCTCGCCCTTGGTCTTCTTATCCATAGGCGGCTGGGCCAAGCCTTTCTTTTGATCGGACTCCCAATCTTTAGGAAAGCTGCATTTCGTAAAGCCCCTGTTAAAAGCTATCTCTTTTTCAAATCCCTTGTTCCGTTCATCCATTGTGCCACTACCTTTAGAGAACAACATACCCTGCTGCTCTGCGGCGGGGTATGTTGATTGTATACGGAAATATCCTGCATTGCAATTGCCTCTATTTCTTAACCCTAACCAGCAACTCCGTCCTATTCTCTATCCCCAATTTGGTATACAGCTTCTGGGCGTGGAAATTGGCCCCTGAATAAGTTAATCCCAAGACAGCGGAGATTTCCTTCAAATTACGATCTGTCAAAAGCAGTTCGCATATTTCTTCTTCACGGTTAGTCAGCTCCATATTTTCAAGATCAATTTCCGGCACAGTAGCAACCGCGTCCGCCGCGTCCTGCGTTATCTTCGCCAGTTTTTTTAAGTATCTTTTCCGTAAAACCAAAATGACACATACAGCAACCCCAAGAACCAACAGAATAATGGCAAACAGCATAAGCCGAAAATCCGTATCAGGGTTGCCCCATTTTTCTCCTTTGCCAAAAGAACCGTTTCCCCGCGCAGCGCCTATAAAACTAAGGTTGTCGTTTACCCCAACCGTATCATTTCTGTATTGGTATGCAGGACTAGAAGTTGCCACCAAAACCGCATGACCATAGTTCTTTGGCACACCGTTTCCTACCAAGGCAGTATTCCGATAACCAGCAGGAGCGTTAGCCCCATAGACAATGCCGCCTGTCTTTGTAAATATACCCCTGCCGCCTATAACAATACCTCCGCCAGTATTTCTGGCAATATTGTTCAATATAGCCCCGCCTTCCATAGTAAAAATACCAAAGCCAGTAATTTGCACCCCTCCGCCGCTACCCAAACCATTTTGAACATCATTTATATTTCCCCGGATAGTTCCGCCCTTCATAATAAATTCCGCCTTCCTGCTTTGAATGTCCCCCTCTGTGCGGATATATACGCCTCCGCCATACTCATAGTGAGAGGAACCAGAAGGAGTGCCAATGTTTTTATTGTTTTGAAGCGCAACCATGTCGTACATTATCAGTTTCGCCCCCACCCCACTAACCGCAGCCAAGGGACAGTGAGCCTCAATAGAAGGACTATTCAGAAAGCCGCCGTCAATGACGAGTCCATATACCATACCCGGCTTACCAAGGGTTAGGCTTGCACCCTCTCCCCTTACCCAAACAACCGGAAATTCAATAAGATTACCGCTTCTGTATATAGTTCTAATAGCGTTACCCGACACCAGCCTAATATGCTTGCCCTCATCAATTATCAGTGCCTCGTCCAGAACAACATCAGCAAGCAAAATAATTTCATCAGGCTGTTCAATAGAAATCCCTGTTGCAGCTAACACAGCTTCATGAAGGCTGTCATAATAAACCACCGCACCGCCGTCCGTCCTGCTAGCAACTTGACCAAAAACAGTTGTTGCACACAATAAAAAAGATAAATATAAAATTTGCTTATTCATCGTTCCCCTTGCTTTAGGCGGCATGG
>JAIRUO010000129.1 GCA_031254385.1 Treponema sp.
GCCCAGATAGGGCAGAACATTAACAAGCGATCCAGCGAATTTGACCCGCGCAACTACGGCTACAAAAAACTAGGCGACATGTTCCGCGCCATTCCCCAGTTTGAAAGGGAGGAAAGGCCCCAGGAAAACGGAACAGGCCGCCTTGTTTATATACGCTGGAAGAAGAAACGGTAGTCCCTATCTATAAACCAGTACCACCGTCTCGCCGTTTTGCCCGGATGTTGTCAATTCCAGTTTTCCGTTTTGGATAGCCCAGCTTTTGACTTTTGACAAATAGCCATAGTATTCATATTCGTTAAGACCTTCAATCTCAAACAACGCCACCATCATGGTTGAGGCCATATTGCCTATGGAAAGGGAGTTGCCTGCTCCAGCAGTATACGGACCCCTATAATGGTTAGGAAAGCCAGTGCCGCCAACATACTCCGCATCGAACCTTATGGTAAAGGCTTCAGTATTATCAGGCCGGACTATGGGTACTGTCGTGGTATTGATTCTGATTTCTTCCAGAACCCAGTCTTTGTCTTGGATGGCGCTGAGATTTACAGTATCTACGGACGGGGTTTCCGGCGAGCTAGCGCTTTTGGCTGTCCTGCCTCCAGCACTTGCCTCTGGGGCGCAGAACAAAATCATCAGAATAGAAAGCATAATTACACCTACGGGAACAAATGTTATTTTCATTGTTTTTCTCCTTTATTTTGAAAGTAAGATACACTAAAACGGTTACATTATAATGTTTTTTTTGTATAGTAATTAGTATAATTTAGTATATAGTACGTAAAATCATAAAATTAAACCATACGTACGGGAGTTTATAACATGGACATTTATTACCTTATATTGGTAGTACCAACATTGATTCTTTCAATGGTAGCTCAGTTTCTTGTAAAATCCACTTTCTCCAAATATTCCAAAGTAAAATGCTCGCGGTACATTACCGGCAAGGATGCCGCAGCCCTGCTTTTACAGAAAAACGGTATAGGAGACGTTGCGATAGAGGCAGTTCAAGGCTCCTTGACCGATCATTACGATCCGGGTTCAAAGAAACTCAGGCTTTCTGAGCCGGTTTTTGGCCAGCCTTCCATAGCGGCAGTAGGGGTAGCTGCCCACGAGACAGGCCATGCCATTCAACACGCCAGAAAGTACGGCCCCCTTGTTCTGCGTAGCACTCTTGTTCCCGTTGCGAATATTGGCTCGTCCATGGGGCCCTGGCTTGCAGTTGCCGGCCTGGCTTTTTCCTTCCCAATACTCATCAACATAGGGATTATCCTCTTTGGCGGAGCGGTTATTTTTTATGTTATAACTTTGCCTGTGGAATTCAATGCTTCCAACCGGGCCATCCAGATACTCAAAACCGAAAATGTCCTTAACGCCGAAGAGCTAAAGGGCGTACGAAAGGTGCTGAACGCCGCCGCTATGACCTATGTGGCATCGGCTTTGACTGCCCTGATGAGTTTCCTGCGCCTGATTCTTCTTTCCCGGAGCCACAAGCGCTAGATTTGACATTCACGGGCGCTTACCCTACCATTAGGTATGGGCCTGGAAAATAAAAGTGAAGGAAGACTTATCGAAAGCCTCTTAAGGGAAAGATTCCAGGTCAGATTTTGCTCTTTTAGCGCCCTTGATAATTACCTCAACTTAGCTCCTCTTCCTTATATTTTTCTGGAAACCAATGCTGATATTGCCAGGCTGGCCCATCTTGCAGAAGAATTGCATTTCCCTGGCGCTGACCTGGCTGACGGGGCAGCGGATTCAGGGGGAAAACGCTTTTATTTCCGCTGTCGGGATAATCTAGATTCGTACAATACGCCAAATTACGGTACGCCGCCTGCCTATTCCTACAAAATCCTCTCTCTGGTTCAGAACGCCGGAAACTGTCATTTTCAGGATATGCTTGGTATATATCCGGTAATCCGCTATATAAAAGATACGGCAAAGGATGCGGCTAGAAACAATGGGCAAAACCCAGAAACAGGGACAGCCTGCTGGTGGGAAAGTATTTGCCCCGGAACAAATCATTTTCAGGCCCTGACCGATGCTGCCTTGATTCTTGCCCGTTACCAAGCACTTGACTATCCTTCCAGGGATTTTATAGAAGCCCTTAGCCTGTGCATCGAGAATAAAACGCCCCCAGGCAAAGAGGCGCAGCAGGTTCTTTTGATTGGGCTTATGGTTTCTTCAAGGCCAGACCGGGGCCTCGAACTGCTAAAGGCTTGCGGATTTCTGCAAAAGTTCTGGCCGGAAATTGCACGCCTTGATAACGTGGATCACTCAAAAGAGTTCCACCCGGAAGGCAATGCCTGGAAGCATACGCTCATGACCTTTGAACACCGCAAGCAAAATACCAATGGCGAATACGATTTGCGCCTTTCCCTGGCCCTTCTTCTTCATGATATAGGAAAACCTCTGTCCGAAGTTTCTGGAAACAAGCGTTTCGACGGCCATGCGGAATTGGGCGCCAGGGAAGCCTGCCGTTTTCTGGAACGCCTGGATTTTGATTCCGCCCTTGTGGACGATGTTTTTTATCTGGTCAAGAATCACATGCTCCCAGCAGCTCTGGCGCGGCTCTCCTTTATGAAAACCGGTGAAGTCATGAAGTCTCCGTTATTTCCTTCGTTAATGGAGCTTTACCGCTGCGATGAGTCATCATCATTCAAGGGGCTTGAGGGATATTACGAAAACAGCGCGGCGTATCAGAATTATCTGCGGAATATGAAAAATCCCTTCCGAGGCGCGGACGGCAAAAAATTTGCCAACCACAAGCGCAAATCGTATCATAAATGAGTTTCTTTACAGAACTGCGCGGAAAGTATAAAATCCTTTCATGACACGGGGAATATTTATTGCCGGAAATGAATCAGCTCTTTTTTCGGCTCTTGCTGCAGAAACAGAAAAAAAGGTGGAACAATATGCCGTTTCCATTATTCCAAACCCAATTCATTTGCCCGAAAGGGCTGGGGAAACTAAACCGGGCAAAGGCCAAATAGTTATTTCCTGGAATCCGGGCAGCCCCATATCAAGCCGTACCCTGATCCTGGCTGTGGAAAACCGACTTGGCCAGATAAACGACGCGCTTCTTGTCTGTTCGCCTCCGGCCTTATACCGTTCTGCCGAAGCTTTGACTCCCGCTGAAATTGAAGCTCAGGTTAATAATCAGATCAAAGGCTGGTTTTATCTTGCACGGGAACTGGCCCTTTATTTCCGCAACCGGGAAAACGGAACCCTGGCTCTCGTGGTTCCGGAAACCAATGCAGGGGGCGGCGACTCCTCTGCCGATCTTCTGGGCGCAGCCGCGGCTGCCTCATTCCGCAGTCTTGCCAGCGGGCTGCTCTCCTCAGCCGGTAGCGCACCTTTTCATATTCTTGGCTTTAGTTCCGAACCGGGCCGCGAAAAAGACTTTGCCGCCTGGATATACAAAACCCTTGACGGAGCCTCGAAAAAAAGTTCCGGCAAATGGCACAAATTCGGCAAGCTGAATTTGTTTAGGTAACATTTTTTTAGTGACATTTTTTTCACGTTGATAAAATAATCTTTCTGGTGCATAATACAGTATCAGCTTTTAAGGAGATAAACATGGCAAATCTAAAAGGTACAAAGACAGAGAAAAATTTAATGGAGGCCTTTGCCGGAGAGAGCCAGGCCCGTAACAAGTACACATATTTTGCGTCAAAGGCCAAAAAAGACGGCTATGAGCA
>JAIRUO010000150.1 GCA_031254385.1 Treponema sp.
GCGCCTTATCGTTGATATTGGGCATATCACTCTTTGCTATCATGGTTTCGCTCCTATTCTTATTATATCCTATGGCAAAGACTATATCAAGTCAAGGGGCAATCAAAGAGTTTTTTAAAAGCCCCAACCGCAGTACGGTGCTTCCTTTTTTACCTCCCCTGACTTAATAATTATACTATGACTTCTAAATTTATGCTAGCACCTATGGCGGAAATAAGCCACCGTCCGTTAAGAGAATTGATAGAAAATCACGGTGGCTGTGATGAATATTTTACGGAGATGATAAGCGCCCCTGGTCTGCTTTCCGGGGGGCCCTTTGAAGCCTGGTATATAGATGCTGGCCCAAAGCCTGAAAAAACCGTGTATCAGTTGGTTGGAGCGGACCCTGATAAACTGGCCGAAGCCGCAGCTCTTTTAGATAAGAATGAATGTATAGGTATAGACATAAACATGGGCTGTTCCGCCCCTGCCATTACCCGGACCGGCGCGGGAGTGCGCTGGATGGAATCCATTGACAAGGCTGGCGCCATGATAGCCAAAGTCAGGCAGGCTGTCAGCCGAAGGCTTAGCGTTAAACTACGTATAGGCCAAAAAGACGACTTTGAATACCTAGCCAGATTCTGCTGCCGCTTGGAAGCAGAAGGCGTTGAGCTAATCACCCTCCATCCCAGGACAGCGAAAGAAAAATTCCGAAGAACCTGCCGCTGGGACTATGTCCCCGCTTTAAAAAAGGAACTAAAAATCCCCATAGCAGGCAATGGCGATATAAGCTCCGCCGAAGAAATGATACGCCGCGGCAAAGACTGCGATGCTGTAATGATAGGCCGCCTTGCTGTCCGCAGCCCCTGGATTTTAGCCCAGGCCAAAGCTCTGGAAGCAGGAAACGACAAAAGCCCGGCACCCAATCCCAATATTGAAGAAACTGGCCTTAAGTTCCTCGAACTCCTGACCAAATACCAGCCGCCAGAGTTTCATATAAGCCGGGCCAGACGTTTTTTTAGTTATTTCTGCGATAACCTAAAATGGGGAAACTATCTGAAAGTTCAGTTAAACAAAGAGTTAGATCTAACCGGAATAGAAAAGGCATGGCTAAAATATTTTGCTGAAAACGAAGAGGAAGAGAAGCCAGGATTTAGGATTTAGCATTTAGGATTCAGTAATTCGAGTTCCTATTCGCTATTCCCTAACCCCTAATCCCTAAACTGCGTTTGAAGTTTTCCACCACCCGATCCACTGCTGGTCGGGCGTCAACATCAACCAAAATGCCTTTATTGCGGTAAAAATCAATAAGAGGCGCTGTTTGGGCGCGGTAAACTTCCAGGCGTTTTTGAATGGCTTCGCTTTTGTCATCTTCTCGCGTATAGACCTCGCCGCCGCAGTGATCACAGATCCCTTCTGTTTTGGGCTTGTCAAAGACGGTATGAAAGTTATAACCGCATTTACGGCAGACCCTACGTCCGCCAAGCCGTTCCAGCACAATTGAATCGGGAATGTCGAAGTTGACCACTTTATCTACAGAAGAAAATTGCGCCAGAGCCTCTGCCTGGGGTATAGTGCGGGGAAATCCGTCCAGAATATAGCCCTTTTGAGTGTCCTCCTGGGCAAGCCGTTCCTTTACAAGATCGATGGTGGTTTCATCGTCCACGAGCTTCCCCGCGTCCATTATGGCCTTTACTTTGAGGCCCAGCGGGGTTCCGGCTGCCAGCGCGGCGCGGAATATAGCCCCTGTACTGATATGGGGCAGTTTTAAGATATCCACCGCCTTAGCGGCCAAAGTACCCTTACCCGCTCCCGGCGGGCCAAGAAATATTAACTTCATTATAACCTCTATTATGAATTATACACCTAAACAAGTGGTTTTTACAGCTTGTTTTTCTTAATTGCTTCCAGCAGCCCGCTCAGGTAACTTACGCCAAGAGCTCGGTCATACAGGCCATAACCGGGCATGGAAACTTCGCCCCAGATATTCCTGCCATGATCAGGCCGGATTGCCCCTTCAAAGCCAGTGTCATACAGGGCTTTCATTATAGCATACATATCCAGGGAGCCATCACAGGAAAGATGGGCGGATTCTTCAAAATTTCCGGGGCCATTATGCCTGACATTGCGGATATGGGCAAAATGGATCCTTCCCTTGAGGTCGCGGATTATTCCGGGAATGTCATTCGCCGGGTTGCTGCCCAGGCTTCCTGTGCAGAGGGTTACGCCGCTCAAAGGATTATCGACTGTGGAAATAAACCGCTGCAACTGTTCCTTGTCTGACATAATGCGGGGAAGGCCAAAGACCGGCCATGCGGGATCATCAGGGTGCATCGCCATTTTAATATCATACTGAGCGCAGACAGGCATAATCGCTTCCAGAAAATATTTAAGGTTGGCAAATAGAGATTCGTCATCTATATTCCGGTACAGACCGAACAATTCCTTGATACGGGCCATGCGTTCCGGTTCCCAGCCGGGCAAAAGATGGCCGCCGGATTTTTGGTTCATGTGGGCAAACATATCGTTGGGATCGATTTGGTCGATGCTTTCTTGTTCGTAGGACATAACCGTGGCGCCGTCAGGCCGGAGTTTTGCCAGATTCGTCCTGGTCCAGTCAAAAACCGCCATAAAGTTATAACAGACAAGATGAATATCCGCCTCGCCTATTATTTTTAGGGTGGCTATATAATTTTCTATATAGCGATCCTTGTCCTTCCCCGCCGTTTTTATAGAATCGTGAACCCCAACGCTTTCTATACCGACAATAGGAAGCCCTGCGGCCTCTGCTTCCTGTTTTAACGCAAAGAACTCTTCTTTTTTCCAGGGCTCACCCGGCGGGACTCCGTATAAAGTAGTAATAATACCGCTTAAACCGGGCACCTGCCGCAGTTTATCCAAGGTAACGGGATCGTAGCCGGTTCCAAACCAGCGCATGGTCATTTTCATGGTTAATGAATATACTGAAAATCAAGATGAATGCCAATGCCGAACAAAAAAAAAGCCTGACCACTAGTAAGTGATCAGGCCAAAAAAACATGGGCGATACAAGACTTGAACTTGTGACCCCTAGCGTGTCGAGCTAGTGCTCTAACCAACTGAGCTAACCGCCCCGCTTTAACGGTGTTAATTAGTATTACCAAAAAACCCAAATTTGTCAAGAAAACGCATTGCTTCTGTCAATAAAGGGTATTATACCCTATTTTTCCTCACTCGCTCAACCATGCCCGTGCAAGCACGGTCGCGGTCTCGCTCCGTTCGTCAATAATATTTTAGCGCCTCCGCATAAAAATCTTCATCCAGTTCAGAAAAACCACGAGAGGCTAAATATTTACGGATATGAAAACACAGATTACATTTTGAAACATAGCCCTTTTTATCCGGTAAAAACCCGTGATGGCTGGCAAGTTCAAAAAGTGCGGCAATACCGCCGCTATACAGGGCCTCGAACACCGGGTATGAGCCCTCTATGCCTGTCAATAACTCACCCAGGGGCAAGCGCAGGCCGGTACAGCCAGGAGGGATAAAGTAAGCTTCCAAATCCACGTGGAAGTGACCTGTGGAAAGTAGATTTTTGCAGGGCTCTTTGAATCCTTTGGATTCATTGGGTTCATTGGACACATTGTTTCCTACGGAACCATTGTCCAAAAGGCTTTCTGCGGGACGGGCTTTATTGTATTCTTGCTCGATATTTACGGCTCTGCCGCCAAGACTGATCCCGTAAGCGGACGCGGTCTTTTTTACATATTCTGGGGAAAGGGCGGATTCAATCTCAGGCCGGGTATGCCGGGTATTTGCGTCAAGCCGGGACAGAACCCTTAAAAAATCCTGCTTCCATAAAAAATAACCCATGCCCTGCTTATCGCAGGCCCGTGCCAGTTCTATAGGGTATGCCCAAGGCACATATTCGGCATGAAAGGGATCAATGGAAATACAGAGAGCTTGGACATTTTCTTTTTGTAGAAGTTCAAGGTATTCGGCGCAGGAGGGATTGCGGGCCCAAAAAGCGTTTGTTTCAATATAGTCCAGGCGTATGCCAGCCTTTGACAAAGCGCGGATTACCATTAAAAGGCCCTGGAAATCAAGAAAAGGTTCCCCGCCGCCAATATGGACAGAACCTATATTCCCTTTGACGAGGAGGCGGCAAAGATAGGAAATTTTGTCTTCTGTGATATAACCTTCACGCCGGGTTGGAGAGCAGGCATAAAGGCAATGCCTGCAAGCCGCATTACAGCGGTAATTAACCATTATACCGCCGTGAATAAGATGATGTATTTTCAAGAAAAATCTTTTAGGTTTTCTTGAGTATCCTACATC
>JAIRUO010000264.1 GCA_031254385.1 Treponema sp.
GAAGGCTTTGCCCCGATTCTGGCGCGTTCCCCCTACACGCTTCCTATTATAATGGAATGTCTTAACGAAAAAAACGAAGATGATGATGTCTGGCTAAAAAAGTCCTTTGAGGCTGGCTCAAAGTTTTCGGCAATGGTTGAGAAATATAAATAATAAAAGGAGCTTGTTATTATGCTTGCAATGACAACTGATTTTCACGGAACAAGCAGGGTTGGTGCCGATGTAAAAGGCACTCTGGCCAAGATAGCAAAAGCGGGATACAGCCATATACACTGGTGCCATGAATGGACAGGCGCGTATTTATACTCTGCCCATGAAATGCTGCAGATCCGGGAATGGTGCGATGAGCTGGGGCTTAAGGTAAAAGGGCTTCATGCATCGTCAGGAGAAAAAAAATCAGACCTTAAAGATTACGCTTCTCTAAATGATTTTAACCGGCTTGCGGGAGTTGAGCTCATTAAAAACCGTGTTGACCTGGCTTATACACTTGATGCGGAAGCAATAGTTCTTCACCTTATTGTTCACGTTAATGATGGAGAGGAATTACGCGAAGAGCATCTGCGCCCGGTTCTTAAGACATTAGATGAACTGGAACCTTACTGCAAGACCCGCCATATCAAGCTCTGCATTGAAAACGGTGGAGGGCCTGTATGGGAACGCGCTTTAGACACCTTCTTTGAACGCTATGACAAAGATTACCTGGGCCTCTGTTTTGATACAGGCCACGCCTACCTCGACGGTAAAGAAAACTGCCTTCAATACGCGCAGCGCTACAATGACCGTATCTTCATGATCCACACCCACGATAATCACGGGGAAAGAGACGAGCACATACTCCCTTTCAGGGGCGACTTTGACTGGGAAGGCTTTGCCCGGTTTCTTGCCCGTTCTCCCTTTACCCTTCCCATTGTCATAGAGGCCTACCCCGGCCCCGGCGAAGAAGGGGACGATATGGCATGGCTAAAAATGGGCATAGAGGCTGGCAATAGATTAACGGCAATGGTGACACAATATAGATAATCAGGAGACAAAACATGAATAAGAAAGTAATTTTGATCCTTGTTGATGGGATGCGGCCCGATGCGATTAGTTTATGTGGGAATGAGTTTGTCAATAAATTTGTTTCAGAACACGTATACTATAATGATGCAAAAACTGTTATGCCCTCAATAACATTGCCTACCCAAATATCATTGTTCCAGAGCGTTCCGCCGGAATGTCATGGCATTACAACAAATACTTTCATTCAGTCTGCAAAACCGATAAACGGACTTTGTGATGTATTAAAGAAAAACGACAAACGGTCTGCTTTTTTCTACAGTTGGGAGCCATTAAGGGATTTGTCAAGACCTGGGGCTTTGGACCGTGCGTTATTCTACAAATACACCGTTAAAGACTTTATGCTGACAGATGCTTTACTGATTCAAGAGGCTGTTTCATACATAAAACAAAGAGAGCCGGATTTTTTATTTCTGCATTTAGATTATACTGATTCGTCAGGGCATAGTTTTGGATATATGTCGGATACATATCTGCAAACGGTATACAAGGTCTGGGATTGCATAAAAACGATGTATGAAGAATTTTCCGAGCAATATACCTTTATTGTTACAGCGGATCACGGCGGACATGATCATACGCATGGGATCGACAGTCCCGAAGATATGACAATCCCCATAGTTATAGGCATTGCGCCTGAAACGAAAGTCAAAGGTGAAGCTACAATAATGGATATCGCACCGACAATCACAAAAATTATGGGTGTTAATCCTGATGCTGATTGGAGAGGAACCAGCTTAATTTTATAAGCTCTTTACTGTCATCCCGTCGTACGCCGCAATGAATCCCATTCTTCCGGCCGTTTCTTCCAGTTCCGCATGATGCATTTCACTGTGATGTGAAAAATGCGTTACAACACATTTAGTCCCATCTTGAAGGCAGCCTGACTCTTTTAAGCGCCCAATGACATATTGGTTATCCTCCAGCCCCATGTGCCCATTTCCGGTCTTGCGAAAGATATAGGTGCAGTCCAGGCTAATAATATCCAATTTTTTCCCAGAAAGATATGCAAAAGTTTCTTCAGGAAAAACGCCAGAGTCATTGCCGTAAAGAAGCGCTTCCTCTTCGTGTTCAATTAAATAGATAAAGCAGTCTTCGTTCTTGTCATGAAAAGCCCGCAAAGGAGTTATAACGTAGCTGCTTATGTTTACCGGATCAAAGGCTTTTAATAAATGAAAGGATAGACTTTCTTTTAAATTCTCCACCTCTTTTGTGCAGGCTATTTTTAGCAATTCCTCGACTTTGTTATTGCCGTATATATGGAGAACCCCGTTTAGGTCTTCGCAGATACCTCTTCGGCGTAGGGTAAGATCCATGGGGTAAAAATGATCCTCATGGCTGTGGGTTATTATTAGATGCTGGATTTCTGGCAGTTTCAATCCATAACGGATCATGTGATAATAGCTGTCGGGCGGATAATCAACAAGCAGCGTATAGTCGATTAGCGCCTGGCTTCGGGTGCGTAGGTCTTTGCCTCCGCGGCGGCTAGCCTCCGCGCAGTATTCACAGCGACAAAAAACGCCTGGCCAGCCTTCGGCAGCCGCAGTACCGAAATATTGAATCTTCATTGAGGTGATTATAGTGTGGAATTGGGGATTATTCTATAAGGGGGGACTAAGGGACTGGGGGACTAGGGGATTGGGGCAGGGCCAGCGCACTATAGGTGCTTTTCCAAGATATTGAAAATCTATCTATATTAAAGCTCCCGCTAACCCAACTAATGAGAATACTAATATAGTAATAGAACTAGGTTTTATATTCATATTCAATATATGATAACTAAATTAGCTG
>JAIRUO010000193.1 GCA_031254385.1 Treponema sp.
TTGGCTCGTACGCAAAAGGCAATCCAGAAAAAGACAGTGACATTGATATTGCATTTGTTGTGAATAAATGGGTTGGCGATTTTGAAGAAGCGATTATACCGATTTGGCGCTTGCGGAAAAGTGTAGATTTTAGAATAGAGCCGCATATCATAGTTCCAGATGAAGACTATGCTGACTTTCTTCCTGAAATTCAAAGAACCGGCATTGAAATATAGAGGTAGCGCAACAGTACCTGGTTGGCGTATATGGCCTCCCCGCAGAGGTCGCAAGGATGACGCTTGCCGCCGAATGGCGGCAGTTTAATACCTTCCTATCGGCAAACGGCCCGAAGGGATGTATGACATATACCCCGACCGGGATAAATAAACTTTAGTGTTCTGTAATTAATTTATATAGAACACCAGATCAATCAAGAACCCTGTAAGAAGGGCAAAGAGGATACAGAAGGCTATGTAAATGGCAAAGTCTTTTATGCCCAGAACAATCTTGATTGCTCCCAGGTTTGTTATTTTCATTGCAGGGCCTGTGATCATAAAGGCGGCGGCGGAACCTAATGACATGCCGTTCTGCATCCATGCCATGAGCAGGGGAATGTTGCCCCCGCCGCAGACATAGAGGGGAATGCCGATGGTTGCGGCCATGAGGAGGCCGAAGCCCCTGTATCTTCCAAAAAGATCCGCAACCGCGTCCTGTGGGACATAACGCTCAAACAAAACCGCAATGCCCATTCCAATAAGAAAGGCAGGGCCTGTTGCTTTTACATTGCGCCAAAAGTTTTTGAGTAAGCGCAGGAGAGGATTGGGATCGGTATCGCGGTTTTCTGTTTCATTGAAACTTACAAAGTTAAAAAATTTTTTGTCCTTGAAGAATAGGTGAATTAAAAGCCCTGCCGTAATGCCGCAGAGAAAACAGCTAAAAAAGCGTATGATAAGCGCAGCCCTTCCCAAAGCTGCGCTGTAAAAAAGAAGCTGTGGGTTTAGGAGTATTGAACCTACCATAAAAGCGGCGAGCCAGTCATCGCGCATTCCCTTTTGCGAAAAAGAAGCGGCAATAGGTATAGTGCCGTACATACAAAGCGGCGATGCAATTCCAATCATGGTTGCGGGTATGATGCCGAAAATCCCAAGCCGCCTGTCTCGCATTGAGTCAAACAGCTTGTGTATTTTTTCTTTGCCAAATACAGATATGACTGAACCCAAGGCCATTCCCAAGATATAGTATGGCGCTATTTGCCCGAGTAAGAGGGTTAAATAGTACCATAACATTATAGCTTCGTATCTTAGTATATCTATCAACCCACTCATTAGATTAAATTTTTTAACCTAACATGACCTGGCCGCCTGTAACGGGCAGGGCCTGGCCTGTTTCGTAAACCTGCTCTACCAGGTATAGCACCGCACGTATAACATCAGGCCCGGTGCAGCCCCGGCCCATGGGAACTTTGGCCTCGTAAAAGGCTTTGACATCTTCTATGGTTTTCGCGCCGGGAACCTTTCCGGTTTTAAGGTATTGCACGAAGAGGCCCTTTGCAGGATCGGCCCAGAGCGAGCCGACAAAAAAGTTGCCGGGACAAACGGCGTTCACCTTGATACGGTATTCCACAAGCTCTTTGGCGAAACTTTGCACCAGGCCTATGCTGCCGAACTTGCTTCCAGCATAAGCGCCGTTTTTATTCGATCCGTCAAGGCCGGACTTGGAATTGATCTGTATGATGTCTGTCATCCACGAAGGGGCGCAAAGGTTCTGAGCCCGCATCAATAGGCCACAGTGTTTGGTGACAACAGCAAAGGCGGTGTAATTAATGTCTGTAACAAATTTGAACGAGTTAATATCCTGTTCCAGAATTGCCGCAGCCCTAAGCACTCCCGCATTGCTGACGCAAAGGTCCAGCCCACCGGCAGTAAGGGCAATAGTTTCTACCATTTTTTCAACCGACGCTTCATCAGCGACATTTACTTCTGCAGGAAAAGCGGCGGTTTTTCCCTGCTCCCTATTAATGGTTTCCGCCAGTTTCTCTGCACCTTCTATATTTAAGTCCGCAATAAACACCAGCGCCCCGGCAGAAACAAGGCCGCGTGTAATCTCCTCGCCAAAGCCCTGTGCGCCTCCAGTAACAAGGACGATGCGGTTTTTTACTGCAAGAGACCTTGAGATGCCAAAGTCGGTTTTTGCTGGTTTTTCAGTATCAGAAGCGCAAATATAGCCGTAATTATTTTTGTTGCATTTGACCCATATTGAAACAGGGGATTTTCCCGGCACATAATTATTTATTGCACGAGCGATTTTTTCTCTGGCTTCGATTATCTGTCTTTCATTTTCAATGGTAATGCTTAAATCACCTAAATCAATCTTGAGATCCGTTGTTAGGTTAATTTTCGCCTGTTCAAAAGAAATTGTCCAGGGATATCCGGTTTTTTCTATAAGGGCTCCTCTTAGAAGCAGCGCCAATAAAGCCTCATTCTTCATATTTAATTCCTCCTTTGTGCCGCGAACCGAAGGTTCGATGTGCCTTTGTGTGATTAAATTTGGATCAAATTTTTTCTGCCCAGAACCGCGAAGGCTGCAATTCGTTCCTCAAGCGGTTTTCCTGCCAGAGGATCATTCGGGTTGAAAAGCCCGCGACCCTCATCGGAACTTGCAAGCGTTTCATGGGCGGCCAAAGCCCAGGTGCTGTCTACAAGCATTGAAAATTCCGGTTTTCTTATTTCAGGGCAGTTGAAAGTCTGACGTGGGCTGTTGATGTCAACGCCACAGATTTCGAGGAAGGAGTATTGCACACAGAGCTTGTGGAGCCTTTCCAATTGTGCTGCCGTGTTCCTTGGCGGCATATAGGTCAGGCCCAGAAAGCCAAATTCCTTAAGCCTGGGAATCAGCAAGTCAAGAAAATCGTCCTCGAATTTTTCGGCTTTTTTATCACCAGTGGGGGATTCGCTTATGTCCCCCAGGTATGCGTAAGAGGGGATCGCGTTAATCGAAAGAGCAAAGGCTGTAGCCTGTGTTACAGGTGGACCTTCGTCTTCATCAGGCTGGATAAAAATTCTATCGTTAAATGAACTTTTGAGGAGGCCCAGAAGATCCCAGCTATAATAAGGATTCTCCTTATCTTCCAGTAAGGTTCTGACTTTGCCTGAAACTTCCAAATCGAATTTTTCTTTAAGAAATTTTAAAAGGCTCTCCCCCTGGCCAGCTTCCTCAATGAGCCGGAGCGAAAGAGCGTAGAGTATGTGCCTTTCGGTAATGCTTCCCCTGTTAGCCGCCATGGAAAGCGGAACTACGTCTTTATCGTAAGAAATGGGCGCGAGCCCTGAAGCGGTTGTTATTGTATTAAGGCTTTCCACCATGCGGCGGTTACGTTTGCCACGGGCTACGGCAATAGGAGCAAGGAAGTCATTCACTTTTGAAGCGGCCTGAGATGGAACTCCTTGAATGGTCATGTAGGCAATTCCTTCTGAATCTGGGCTGTTGATTTTACGGTTGGTGAATTCGGTGTGCCGTAGGCTGACACGTATTTCAAAGCCCGTAACGCAGCCCAAGCCCAGAACTGCGCAGGCTCTGCGCATTTCTGAAGCGGCGGTGTATGAATCGTGATCCACTGACCCTGCTGCTTCAAGCCCCGCATATCGGGCCTTAAAAGCCGCCATGGCCGGAGTGTAAGGGCTAAAGCTGTAGATCGTATGGATGTGGTTGTTTATTTCTCCGCAAAAGACGGGCAGGGGAGGCTTCTTTCCCATAAAAGAAGAAAGAGCATCAACCCTGTCATCTTCGCTTGCTTTTGGGTCGTTTATTACCGGATCGGCAACTAACGGATCGCTCATACGCCAAGCCTGTTCTTCCGCATGGTTTCAAGATTACTTTGGGCCGTGGATGGCGCGTGACCCTTGAGCGGCAGAATCCGCTCGTGAATGGCGTCAATTATCCATTCGGCTTGAGGGAAGAAGTACTCTTCACATTCCGGGGCAGGAGTTATCCAGTTGCGGCTTCCCACCACTGCCGGGGGCGCGTCCAGATAATCAAAGGCAAGCTGGGTTATGTTAGACGCAACCGTGTGCATAAAAGAACCTCGTTCCACCGCATCGCTCGCAAGTATGATGCGTCCGGTTTTCTTTACCGAATCAATGATCTTCTCGTAATTAAGGGGATTGATAAAGCGCAGATCCATGATCTCTGCATCAAGGCCGTACTTGTCTTTTAGAATGTCTGCCGCCTTAAGAGCCGTGTAAAGGGTCGCACCTATTGTGGCAATGGTAAGATCCTTACCCTGTTTGCGTATAATGGGTTCTCCTTCGGGTATTTCGTAATAGTCCTTTGGTACGCCGCCTTTCTCAAATTGCTCGCCACGGTCGTAAAGGAGTTGGCTTTCAAAGAAGATAACCGGGTCGCTGCCCCTTAAGGCCAGGTTGAGCATTCCTTTTGCGTCATAAGGCGTTGCAGGGAACATCGCCTTGAGGCCCGGAATATGTGCTACAATAGCGGACCAGTCCTGGCTGTGCTGGGCTCCGTATTTGTTGCCAACCGACACGCGCACGACTAAAGGCATTTTCAAAAGCCCTGCTGACATAGACTGCCATTTGGAAGCTTGATTAAAAATCTCGTCCCCGGCCCTGCCCATAAAGTCGCAGTACATGAGTTCAACTACCGCCCTGCCTCCGGCCATCGCGTAACCAACGCCAGCGCCCACGATAGCGCCTTCGGAGATGGGGCTGTTAAAGAGCCTGTGATAAGGTATGGCTTCTGTAAGGCCGCGGTAAACCGCAAAGGCGCCGCCCCAGTCCCGGTTTTCTTCTCCCCATGCGGCCATTGTAGGATCAATGGTAAAGCGGTGGAGCATGGCTTCAAAGAGGCCGTCGCGGTACTGGAAGAGCTTGTTCTTGCTGATCGGTTTCCCTTCCGCGTCAAAGGCATAGCGGATTTTTTCCTTGAGTGCCTTGACCCTGGGATTAGTTTCCCCTGCGTCAAGCAAATCAGGTTTACCTTCCTCTATTTTTTCGATTTTCTGATTGGAGAACATGACCGATTCGATGAAAGCCGGAGCCGCCCTGGGGCTTTCCGCATCGTTGGTCGCAAGTTTTACAACATCGGTAAGTTTTTTGTTGATCGAAGATCGCATTGCCTCAACTTCCGAATCGCTCAGGAGTTTATTTTTGACAAGGTATTGCGAGTATTCAACTATGGCATCGGCCTTTTGCCAGGCTTCGATTTCTTCTTTGCTACGGTAACTGGAAGCGTCAGAAGGTGAATGACCGGATATGCGGTAGGTGAGGGTATCCAGGAGTACCGGTCCGTTACCCGCAAGCAGTATTCCTTTTTTGCGAGCAATTGCATCGGCTACCGCAAGGGGGTTGTAGCCGTCCACCCGCTCCGCGTGCATATTGTCGGGATTGACCCCAGCGCCAAACCTTGCCAGTATCTGATAGCCCATGGTTTCGCCACAGGTCTGGCCGCCCATGCCGTAAAAATTGTTAAAAAAATTGTAGAGTATGGGAGGCGCTCCGTGCGGTCCTTCTTTGGGCCAGAGGGTTTTGTATTGATCCATTGCGCCCATACAGATGCCTTCCCACACAGGGCCGCAGCCCAGGGCCGCGTCTCCCACATTGGAAACCACAATGCCGGGCTTCCGGTTGATACGCTTGAACAGGGCCGCGCCTGTTGCTATGTCGGCAGAACCGCCTACTATGGCGTTGTTGGGCATGGAGCCGAAGGGTAAAAAATATGCATGCATGCTTCCGCCAAGCCCGCGGTTGAATCCAGCGTTACGTGCAAAAATTTCACCCAATGCGCCGTATAGCACAAAATTTTCCGCAAGGTCTTTTACGCTTGTGTGAGGGACTTTTTCCGCCATGCGCAAGGTGTCTCCGCCAAGGAATCCCTTCATGATTTCCTGGAGCTTGGCGTCGTCCAATTTTTCTACTGCAGAAAGGCATTTGGCAAGAATTTCGCCGTGGCTGCGGTGGGAACCAAAGATAAGGTCTTCTGTTCCCAAATTGACGCATTGCCCCACAGCAGCCGCTTCTTGGCCCATGGAAAGGTGGGCCGGTCCCTTATGATTATACTCAATGCCGTTCCACGCACCCTGAATTTTAAAGGCGTTGAGCATATTTTCAAATTCACGGATTGTCAGCATGTCGTAGAGTATTCTGACAAGTCCTTCTTTGCCGTAGGTCTTAAGCTCTTTTGAAAAGTCGCTTTT
This sequence comes from Treponema sp., assembly GCA_031254385.1. Next base: position 6,188 of record JAIRUO010000193.1, read on the forward strand.
GTACTGATTTACCGGAATATCCTTTATTTGAAGGATCTGGCTTTTCCGTACTTCCGAGGGGTCAACAAAAATTGTCTTTGGCATATCAGTCTACTCCTATTAAATTGCCCAAATTGCTTCGCGGATTACTTCGCTTACCGTTGGATGGGGGAAGATCATTTCCTTGACATCAGAGACGCGCATCTCATTCTCAATAATTGCAGCAGCGCCCCAGATTATTTCTGAAGCGTGAGGCCCCAGAAGATGGATACCCAGGATTTTTTCTGTTTGCGCGTCAACTATAACTTTGACATTTCCCGGCGCGCGTATGCCGTTCTCCGCAATAAAGCGGCCCGAGACGGTCATGGGCAGGCTTGCCTTTTTAATGTTGATGCCTTTGCCCGTGGCTTCCTGCTCGGTAAGCCCGATCCCTGCCGCTTCGGGAATGCTGTAGACCACCCAGGGCGTAGCGTGGTAACGCTTCCGGTCCCGGCTTACGCTTCCGTCAAGGTATGCGCAAATATCGTTTACCGCCACTTCCGCCATGCGGTACGCTGAATGTGCCAGCATGCTCAGGCCGTTTACATCCCCTGCTGCCCAGACCCCGCTGATGTTTGTCCTCATGCGCTCATCTACCACAACGCCTTTTGGCCCAATGTCGATACCGGCTTCTTTTGCCCCCCAGCTTGTAAGTTCCGCCCTGCGGCCCACAGCCATTAGTACCAAATCCGCCGTAACAGATTTTTCGCCGTCTTTTGTTGTAAAGAAGACAGTGCCGTCGCCTTCTGTAGAAGGCGATTCTATGCGGGTTACTTTTGATCCCAGGTTGAAGTTCACGCCCTTAAGGGAACGCCGCATAAGGGCTGCGTGATCCTTGTCCATGGGCGGAATGATTTCGTCCAGCATTTCAACTACCGACACTTCGCTGCCCAGGCTGCTAAAGAGGCTGGCAAATTCCATACCTATAACCCCACCGCCAATGACGCATAATTTTGTCGGAACGCTTTTTACTGTCAAAAGGCCAGTGGAGTCAAGTACCTTTGGATTGTCTTTTGCGCCCGGTATAGGAGGCATTACGGGAACCGAACCGGCTGCAACCAGAACGGCTCTGGCTTCATGGCTGGTTCCGGCCTTTTCTCCGTCTGTTATTCGCACTCCCCTTGAAGAACCTTTTACTTCAAGGACAGCCGTACCATTTATTACTTCTACCTTGCAATGCTTCATTTTGGAACTTACTCCGGCGCAAAGCGTTTGCACGGTTTTTTCTTTCCAGGCCATCATTTCTTCAAAGTTGAAACTGACCTCCGTTGAATGGATGCCGAATTGGCCTCCTTCTTTTGCGTGGAGGTACAGCTTTGCGCCATTGAGGAGGCTTTTTGTGGGAATGCAGCCAACATTCAGGCAGGTTCCGCCGAGGTACTGCTTTTCCACGAGTAAGACTTTCTTGCCCCGCTGGCTAAGGCGTTCTGCCGCCAGGTAGCCGCCGGGGCCACCACCTATTATAATTGCATCATACATATTGTCACTCCGTTGTTTTCAATTTCATGCTATACATTCCTTGATGATCCAAAGATCAATGTCTTTTATTGCCCCGCAGAGTTCTTTTAAGAAAACGGCGGCAGGCGCCCCATCCACCACAGCGTGATCAATGGTAAGCGA
>JAIRUO010000229.1 GCA_031254385.1 Treponema sp.
TTGGGGGCTGATTTGTCATCATTGTTCATAAAATATGTATAACTTCTCGTAATTCTCGTCTTTATCGCTTTTTCTCGTTTGTTTTTAATGCCAAATAATTAACTTTTGACACAGTCTCGTAGGCAGACTCTACAGGGTTTTTTATGGCACGCACACCGTTCCAGCGGGCATATAATAACTTCCTTGCAAGAGCCAATCCCCGAGGCTTTAGGCGGCAGGGACGCCGCTGTTTGTAGGCTTTAGGGGTACAATATCCGCAAGGATGCCGTTGCACCGCCGAATGACGGTGCGGTCAATCCTTCTTATCGGCAAACGACCCGAAGGGACGTATGCGGATTTTGTACCCGTTGACATAAACCCTAACCCATACCATCATAGTATATTCATGCTTCAAGGAGTTACGGATGAGCTATTCAACAGACCAAATTAAGAATGTTGCCATTGCCGGACACGGGAGTACCGGAAAAACCAGCCTATTTGAGCATCTGCTTTTTGCCGGAGGGGTAATTCCCAGAGCTGAAACGCAGGAATCTGGCAAAACTGTCAGTGATTCTACGCCGGAAGAAATAGATAAAAAAATATCTATTCATGTTGCTATGGCTCATGTCGAGAGGGCCGGAAAAAAATTGAACTTTTTTGACACTCCGGGTTCTTCGGATTTTACAGGGAACGTTATTACCGCATTTAGGGCCTCGGAATTCGCCTTGCTGGCTGTAGACGGTCAGGTGGGAGTCCAGATAGAAACCATTAAACTCTGGCGGAATCTGGCAGCCAGCAGCAAACCCAGGGGCATTTTTATCACCAAGATTGACTCTGACAGGGCAAATTTCAGCAATACCCTAACGGATATCAAAGAAAAATTAAATGTGGAACCTGTGGCAGTTACCATGCCAATGGGAAGCGGCGCAAGTCTAAAGGGCGTTATCGACTTGCTAAACGAAAAAGCCTGGCTTATCCAGGGAGACGGCTCCGCAGTTGAAACAGAAGGGGCCATTCCTGATGAATATAAACAGGAAGCCGCCTCTGCCAGAGAAAAGCTCATGGAAGCCGCTGCGGAAGGCAATGACGACCTGATGGAACAATACCTGGACAAGGGAAGCTTGAGCCCAGAAGAAACACGCAAAGGGCTGGCCGAGGCCCTTAAAGAAAACAAAATACTCCCTGTTTTTGCAGGTTCTGCCCTTAAAAATTCAGGGCTTTTTTCCCTCTTGGATTTTTTTGCTGATATAGCGCCGGGCCCGGAAGGCGCAAAAGATACTATTGTTGACAATGAAGGCAAAGAACAAGCCTTTGCCATTGACGCAAATAAGCCGCTGGCTGCCCTGGTCATAAAGACAACCTACGACCAATTTTCCGGCAGGCTTTCCTGGGTTAAGGTGATATGCGGAAAGCTGGCCGCGGATTCAGAAATATATAATGTCAACGAGAACAAGAAAGAAAGAGTAGGTAAGCTGTATACCTGTATGGGAAAGAAACTTGAAGAGACAAGGGAATTCATTGCCGGAGATGTGGGGATTATCACAAAATCGGCAACCCTAAAAACCAATGACACCATTACTGCCGGGGACAGCAATATCAAATTCCTTCCCTTACAGCTTCCCGAACCGGTACATTCAGTAGCGGTAAATGCTGCAGCGAAAAAGGACGATGACAAACTTGGGGAATTCCTGGTAAGGGCTGCGGAAGAAGATAAAACTTTCCGCTATGTGTTCAATGTGGAAACCAAGGAAACGGTTATTTCCGGCATGGGCGAACTCCAGATCAATATTATTCTGGACAAAATAAAAACAAACCAGAAGATCGAAGTTCAAACTCATGTGCCAAGGGTCGCATACCGGGAGACCATTACCAAAAAATCAAGCGCTGAATACACGCATAAAAAACAGACAGGGGGCCACGGCCAATACGGCAAGGTAGTGCTGGATATAGCTCCCCTGAGTCGCGGCGAAGGCTATAAATTCGAGAACAAAATATTTGGCGGCGCGGTTCCCAAGAACTACATACCCGGCGTAGAAAAAGGTATTGCAGAAGGCATGGCTCATGGAACCATGGCTCAGTACCCTGTAGTCGATGTCGAAGTAGCCATTGTTGACGGCAAGTACCACCCCGTAGATTCATCGGAACTGTCCTTCAAATTGGCTTCCCGGAATGCGTTCAGGGAGTCCATGCGCCAGGCATCCCCCACGCTCTTGGAGCCTATTATGAGCCTTACGGTCTTTGTTGAGGACAAGTATCTGGGCGATGTTATGAGCGATCTTTCCGGCAAACGCGGCCGTATTCTGGGCCAGGATTCTGTGGGCGGCATTGCTGAAATACGGGCCGAAGTTCCCCAGGCTGAACTGCTGCGTTATTCCATTGATCTCCGTTCCATAACATCAGGAACCGGATCATTTGGCGTGGTCTTTAACCATTATGCGCCAATTTCTGGCCGCATCGCGGAAGACGTTATCAAGGCCGCAGAAGCCTTCAAGGTACAGGAAGAAGACGAGTAGGAGAAAAACATGGGCAAACAATTTGAATTCAGCATGGCGACTTATCTGGTCGCGGCTGGGATCGAAAGGGCGTCTCTTGATGAAATACGGCACGGAATTGAATTCTTCCAAAAATTTTGTCCGCTTGATAAAGTTTACATTGAACCGCACCG
>JAIRUO010000269.1 GCA_031254385.1 Treponema sp.
TTGAGATTATCGTATACCCTCAAAAAATCATGAAGGTTGTTACATACCGAAAGTATCCGGGAAACACTAGCTTGCCGGGCTTCCTGAATAACTATAAGCTGCTCAATAGGGTCATCACAAATGAGCCCTATATGGGCGTGAGTATCGAAATACTGCATGGCATTGTCCGTAAAGAAATGATTAATCTTCCAAACTGGATACTGTTATAATATCATAGCAGTCTAGAACCGTCAACGAAAACTTTTTTGCCGCCTCTCGGGGCGGCCCTGGTCAGGGAGACCTATGGTACAGTTATAGACCCATAAGCTTGCCTTGAGGTGATTCTGGGCTTAACTGCATTAGCTCAATGCGAACCCCGTCCGGGTCCTTAAGCCAAGCCTGGAAGTTTTTATCGCTTCCTTGTTTTGCCGGAGTATCCATGGGATATGCGGCATCTTCTATCCTTTTTACAGTTGAATGAATGTCATCAACTTGAAGGCAAAGATGATTAAAGCCCCTGAGTTCAGATTTCCAGGGTGTATCTACAGTCCCGTTGTAAAAAAGCTCCACAAACTGATTCCCTGCCTGAAGGTACTCGATCCAGGGCTCTCCAGTCTGGGGATGGGACAGGGAGAACGCCTTTTTGAATCCTAAAACCCGGACATAGAAATCCAGGGATTTTTCCATATCTTGTACTGTCAGAGCTAAATGGGTTATCCCGGTAATCAAATTTTACCCCCTGTCATCATAATCTAGGTAAGATTAGCATATTATTTAGAATTTATCTATTATTTTTTTTATTTTATTACAAAAATAACGTCATTGGCTACTTTAATTCGCCATAAGTTAGTGTAATTTAATAAATGTCATAAATTTGAGATTTTGATTGACTTTTTTATCTTTGATAATAACTTAAAAGATACCCACTAAATTGAATTTATGAGGTTTCATTATGATCAGAATTATATTGGTTGATGATGATGCCCGGAGCAAAGAAGAGATAACTCACCTTATAGCATCCCAAAATGACATAGTAATCCAGGGCATGGGAAACGATTATTTTGACGCGATTATGCTTGTTAAAAAGTATAAGCCTGATATAGCGCTCCTTGACGCAAGCTTGGGGTTTTACGACGGAAACGAAATACCGTGTACGTTAAAACGGTATTCGCCGGGTACGGCAATTGTTATTATATGCTCTTCTATAAAGGACAGCTTTATTAAGGGTATGGTCAAAGGTACGATCACAGGCTGCCTTCTTAAAGACCAGGATATGGCCAATCTGGAAATAATTTTAAGAAATATATACAAGGGCGAATATTATGTGAATTCTCAAATAACGGTGAGGGCTTTCCAGATACTGGCCGGGTATTTTCAGAAAAAAGCACAGCTCTCCAGAGGAACTGAGCTAGTAAGAAAATATATTCCGGAAAAAGCTCAGCCGGGTAATAATAATGTTTTTGTGACGGACTTTTCAAAGTCTGAATTGAGGATACTCCGATATATTGCGAAGGGATATGTCAGCAAGGAAATAGCCAAGGATCTGAATTTGAAAGACGGAACCGTCAGAAATTATATATCAGCCATAATGCGCAAGACAGGTCTTAAAACAAGGGCACATCTTATTTTATATGCGCGGCAAAAAGGATTTAGCGCAAGTAAAGCTTGTCAGACTGGAGATAAGACCGTAAAATAAGCCAGAGGTGTATATGAAAACTGTATGCGGAATAGATTTAGGAACACAAAGCTGCAAGATCATTATTTATGATTATGAAAAAAAGAGCATTGTCGACACGGCTTCTGCTGCTGTAGATATTATTGCTGCCAATGACGGAACCCGTGAACAAAAGGCAGAATGGTATGAAGAAGCCCTAAAAACCTGTTTTGGCAAACTGAACCAGGCCGCTAAAGAAACCATTCAGGCCATCGGAGTTTCGGGCCATCAGCATAGCCTGGTTCCCCTGGACGCAAAGGGGAAGGCGCTCTATAACGTCAAACTCTGGTGCGATACCTCCACCCAGGCGGAATGTGAAGAATTAACCAAAGCCGCCGGAGGCGAAGCCAAACTCATAAAAAGCGCGGGACTCCCCATGAGGCCCGGCTATACCGCGCCCAAGGTTATGTGGCTAAAAAACCATAAGCCCAAAGCCTTTGAAAAACTAAAGCACATACTTTTGTCCCATGATTACATAAATTATCTGCTTACAGGCAAGGTGACCGCAGAATACGGCGATGCTTCCGGCACTGCCCTGTTTGACGTGCGGAACCGGGCATGGTCAAAGAAAGTCTGCGATCTGATTGGCCCGGATGTCTATGAAGCTTTGCCGGAACTTGTCGCTCCGGGCGAAGCCGTAGGAACAGTGAGCCCCCAGGCTGCGACCCTTTACGGCATACCCGAAGGCGCACTCGTTTCAGCCGGAGGCGGGGACAACATGATGAGCGCAATCGGGACAGGTACGGTTCAGGACGGCTTCCTTACCATGAGCCTTGGAACTTCCGGCACCCTCTTTGGCTACTCCAAAACGCCGGTAATTGATCCCACCGGGAACCTGGCTGCCTTTTGCTCTTCAACAGGCGGCTGGCTTCCCCTGCTCTGTACCATGAACTGTACCGTTGCCAGCGAAGAATTCCGTAGGCTTTTTGGCGTGGATGTCAAAGCCTTTGACGGTGAAGCCGAAAGGTCGCCCATAGGCGCGGATGGCCTTGTGGTGTTGCCCTTCTTTAACGGCGAGCGTACGCCCAATCTGCCCCAGGGCCGGGCAAGCGTTACCGGCATTACTATGGCTAACTTTAACCGCGAAAACCTTGCGAGAGCCGCAATGGAAGCAGCCATCTTTGGCATGAGGATAGGGCTTGGAAGGTTCAGAACCCTGGGCTTTAAGGAAAAGGAAATACGCCTTACCGGCGGCGGCTCCAAGAGCTCCCTCTGGCAGAACATAGCGGCAAATATCATGAATATGCCTGTACGGGTTCCCAAAAACGCAGAAGCCGCAGCCATGGGCGGGGCAATACAGGCACTCTGGGTTCTGGAACGCCAGGGTCTTACAGGCAAGCCTAAAAATCCCAAACTGGCCATAAATTCAATTACAGAAGAGCATGTAGCTCTGGAAGACGGCGCAACGATTAAGCCCGATCCCAAAAAGGTCAAGGCTTACAATGCGGCTTATGAAGTTTATTCAAAGTATCTCAAAGTTCTAAGTCCGCTGTATAAGTAGGGGCTAGGGGAACAGAAAATCGCGCCGCGTAGAGCGGCGTTGGCGAATAAATGTGGCTGGTTCCAGCGCCGAAGAATTCCGCTGTATGCAGCAACGGTAGACGGCCTTTAGGTCGGCGTGTGCGCTGCGGCTAGGGACTAGAGGAGGCATTGATTGAGCATCATAGAAGCGATAATTCTTGGAGTGGTTCAGGGGATAACCGAATTCCTTCCTGTCAGCAGTTCGGGCCATCTGGTGCTGCTTCAGGAAATTTTTGGCATAGAAGAACCAACCCTGCTGTTTGATACTGTGGTTCATGTGGGAACATTGGTTGCGGTTTGTTCGGTTCTCTGGAAGGACATCGGGAATCTTCTTAAAAAACTCATCCAGCCCCTCACTTTGTATTTGATAATTGGCACTATCCCAGCGGTAGTTGCGGCCCTGCTTTTTAGGGGCTCTATTGAAGCATCGTTTTCTTCAACTTCGTTTTTGGGCTTTGCCTTTTTGATTACTACGGGGTTGCTGGTTTTTTCGGAATTGTTTTATAAGAGGAAAAGCAGCGTACCTGGCGACAAGGCCGACAACAAGGTTAACAGCAAGGCGAACAACAAGGTTGCGGTTTCCAGTGAAGGCCCTGCGGAAATTCACCCAACAGGTAAAGATTCAGAAAAAATGACCTGGATAGATGCCCTGATTATTGGCGTTTTTCAGGCAGTAGCCATTACTCCGGGCATATCTCGTTCTGGCGCAACCCTTTCTGCGGGATTCTTCCGGGGCCTGAGCCGGGATTTTGCGGTACGCTTTTCCTTCCTGCTTTCGATTCCTGCCATATTTGGCGCTCTGGTTCTGCAAATAAAGGACCTTGGCGGCGGAACGGTCGGCGGCATAGGGGCCGTCCCCCTTGCTGTGGGCGCTGTCTCAGCCGCTGTGGTGGGCTTCTTTTCGATCAAGCTTATGCTGAAAATCGTCCGTGAAAAATCCTTGCTGGGGTTTGCCCTGTACACTGGAATATTGGGGGTTTTTGTCCTTATTGATCGGTTTGGAAGCCATATTTTTCTTTAGGGTATTGTCTAATAAAAAAAGAAAATATCTTGACAAGTTGTCAAAGAGATAGTATCTTTATAATTATGAAAGAAATGGCTGTGGGAGAGATTAAGACTCATTTCTCTGTTGTTCTTGACGAAGTCAGGCAAGGAGAAAAGGTGGGAATATTGTACGGCAGGGCAAAAGAACCTGTCGCAATGATCGTTCCCTACAATAAAGAAAAACAGGTCGAACGGAGTATTGGTATTTTGGACGGAAAAGCAACAATAGAATTCCGGGATGATTTTGAAATGACCGCCGAAGAATTGTGTAATCTCTAATTGCCGGGAAATATGAAACTGTTATTGGATACCCATACATTGTTATGGGCGATAGGGAAAACCAGTGAATTATCAGAAACGGTAATCAATGAGCTCAAAAATCCAGGCAATGAAGTATGGGCAAGCGCCGTTTCGTTATGGGAAATCGCCCTAAAAAGCAGTATTGGAAAGCTGAAAGTAAATTTTGATATTATGAATATCCCCGAATACTGTGAAAGGATGGGGTTTGAGTTAATCCCACTGGAACCGGTAATGGCATTAGACAGTTTGCGGCTTCCGAAAAAAAATAATCATAAAGATCCGTTTGACAGAATGTTGATATACCAGTGTATAACAGGCAAATACATTCTGGTAAGCAGGGATACAAAAATAGCATCGTACAAAGAGGATGGATTGAAATACATTTGGTAACAAAATGGATTGGTTTTTCATAAAAGACTTTCTGCCCTGGGAAATCGCCGCGATCATAGTCAGCGGCCTTTTTATTGGTATGTCCAAAACAGGGCTTAATGGAATTACCGCTGTCATGGTGCCTATGCTGGCTATAATCTTTGGGGCTAAGGAGTCCACCGGCATTGTGTTGCCCATGCTCTGTTTCGCGGACATTCTGGCAGTCTTATGGTATCGCCGGGCAGCCGAATGGAAACATATATTCCGCCTTTTGCCTTGGGCCATTGCGGGCCTGGCCATTGCCCTTCTGGTAGAAAGTTTTATTCCTGCCAGGGGTTTCAAATTTTTGATTGGGTTTTGCATTTATACTGGCTTGGCGATAATGTTCTGGAACGATGCCGTGAACAATAAGCCAGGAAAAGAAGCGAAAATTCCTACAGGCTGGTGGTTTTCCGCGGTTTTTGGGCTTTTAGGCGGCTTTTCTACCATGATTGGAAATGCGGCAGGGCCTATCATGTCGGTTTTTCTGCTTTCCATGCGGCTGCCCAAGGAAAGCTTTGTGGGGACTGCGGCCTGGTTCTTCATGATAATCAATTATACTAAAATACCGCTCCAGGTGTTTTTTTGGCATAATATTAGTCCCCGGAGCCTTCTTTTTAACCTGAGCATGGTTCCGCTTATTGTGATTGGGGCTGTACTGGGCATAATCCTGGTAAAAAGCGTTTCTGAAAAAGTTTATCGTATTTTGGTTTATATTATGACAATAGTCTCGGCAACCTTACTTTTTGTTAATTTTTCTTGACCTTTTTGTACAATTTAAGTATTTTCTATGTTATAAAGGATCGTACTCAATGAATGAAGATAGGGAGTTTCATGTCAAAGCATAATAGCAACGGAGCGAAAACCGCCCCGGAACCGGAAAAGACAGCAGCCCAGGCGGAGCCTCAAGGAAAAGAAGGCGCAGCAGAAAATCCCGAATTAAAGGCAGAGCCTTCTATTGTCGGATTGGACGTGAATACGGGCCAAAGCGAAGAAAAAGAAAAGGCTTCGGAAGATAGAATTGCCGAGTTAGAAGCCCAGCTTGCGGAACTTAATGATCAATACCTGCGGAAAGCGGCGGACTTTGAGAATTTCCGCAAGCGGATGAACCGGGAAAGGCAGGATGCCATTGAATATGCCAACCAGAGCCTTTTATTGGACCTCATTCAGATTATGGACGATTTTGATCGGGCCTTGAAATCCGGGGAGTCATTGGCAGGCGAATCGCCTGATAAGGGTCAAACAGCCCTAGATCAGGCTGCCCGCGAGCAGGCGGCAAAGTCCTTTTATGAAGGCGTGGCTATGATCGGAAAGCGCCTTTCTTCCCAGATGGAAAACAAATGGGGGCTAAAGCCATTTATTTCCGCAGGGGAGCCTTTTGATCCGAATCGTCATGAGGCGGTAATGATGGACAAATCTTCTGAAATAACTGAACCGATGGTTATCGAAGAATTTTTCAAAGGCTATACTCTTAAGGAAAGAGTCATCCGGCATGCTCAGGTAAAGGTATTAATGCCGGAGCAGAGCGCACCAGTGGAGTAAACTGCAAAAAAAAATTATGATAGCCATTGAGCTTCATAAAATTTTTTAGGAGAACAATATGGGAAAAATTATTGGTATTGATTTAGGTACAACAAATTCTTGCGTTTCCGTCCTTGAAGGCGGCGAACCAATTGTTATTCAGAATGCGGAAGGAGGACGCACAACCCCTTCTATTGTGGGATTCACCAACAAGGGTGAACGAGTGGTAGGCCAGATCGCAAAGAACCAGATGATCACCAATCCGGAGAA
>JAIRUO010000247.1 GCA_031254385.1 Treponema sp.
AAATCAGCCAATGATACCCATCAAGAAGCTCAAATCCAAAAAAGTTAGCCACCGGCGGTATGCCGACCAGCGCCGCAAGCAAAAGGAACATGGCGAGTGCGCTCAATGGAAGCTGGGGATTTTTCATGAGCGGGTTCCTAAAAACAGAAGCCCTGCTTCTGACCGTAAAGATATGAATCAACGAAGTCCAGCCCAGAACCAAAAAAGCCATTGACTGTCCTACGTCATGGGATGGCAACTGACCACCGGAAAGCAATACAAATTTTCCTATATAAAAGGCTGCCAGAACAACAATACTGCACATAATTGTCTGTGTAATAATTACTTCCATGAGCCCGCCAGCAAAAAAGCTCTCATTCCGGTCGATGGGTTTCCTGCTCATTATGCGCGTATCGGACTGCTCTTTCGCAAGCGCCATGCCCGGTATGCCATCGCCGACTATGTTGATCAAAAGCAGCATCATGGGCGTTACGGGAACTCCCCATCCGGAGACCTGCCCGTAAATCATGACAATTATCTCTGAAATATTGCAGACAATCAAAAAATAAACAAGTTTTTTGATATTGGAAAATACATTTCTTCCCTCGGTTACCGCCTCTACTATCGTTGCGAAATTATCGTCGGTAAGAATCATATCCGAAGCACTTTTCGCAACTTCGGTGCCGTTAATGCCCATAGACACGCCCACGTCTGCGGCTTTAAGCGCCGGGGCATCGTTTACGCCATCTCCCGTCATGGAGACAACCGCGCCACGGCTCTGCCAGGCCTGGACTATGCGTATTTTATCAGACGGCGAAACACGCGCATACACGGAGTAGTATTCTATACTGTCAAAGAATTCATCGTCGGTTAGTTTTGCCAATTCCTCTCCGGTGATAACGCCTTCTTTCCCTGCAATGATGCGGAGTTCCCTTGCTATTGCCGCTGCAGTTTCCGCGTGGTCGCCGGTAATCATTATGGTGCGTATGCCGGCCTTTTTTGCCCGTGCAATGGCGACTGCGGCTTCGGGCCTTGGCGGATCGATAAGGCCGATAAAGCCCTGGAAGACAAGGTCGGACTCCAATTTTTCCATTTCTTCCTTTAATAGCGAAGGCAGAACGTCAATTTCTTTGGAAGCAAGGGTAATTACGCGCAACGCATCTTTCGCAAAAGAAGTATGCACGTCCTCCAGTTCTTTTAAATAATTGTAGTCCTTTTTGATAAAGGGAATCCTGTCAAATGCGCCCTTGGTTAATACCAAATAGCGGCCGTCCGGTTTTTTAAGAACCGTGGTCATCATCTTCCTTGAGGACGAAAAAGGAATTTCAGCAACTTTTTCATATTCCTTTTCCAGATCCTTCTTATTAAATCCTTTTTCCATAGAAAGGCGCATAATCGCCGATTCAGTCGGGTCGCCTATTATCTTTGCCTGGCCATCTTCTGCTTGTTCAAGCGTAACATTGCTTGCAAGTAGGTACTTTTTAAGCAGCCCGATCTGATCCTCTGAGTTGGCTTCCGCATCGCTGACAGGGGTTCCCCCATAAACCCAGAGCCTCTTGATGGTCATCTTGTTCTGGGTCAAAGTCCCGGTTTTGTCAGAGCAGATAACGGAGGTACTGCCCAAAGTTTCAACGGCCTGCAATTTCCGAATAAGGGCACTCTTGCCTACCATTTTTTTGACGCCGTTGGTAAGCATAAGCGTAACGATAAGGGACAAGGTCTCGGGAACCGCCGCAACAGCAAGAGTAACCGCAAGCAAGACAAGATGCCAGAGATCCTGCTTCTGCAAGAGCCCGATGGCGAATATCGCTATAGCAGCTACTATCGCAATACTGCTAATGACTTTGCCCAGTTTATCCAGTCTAAGCTGCAACGGCGTTTTGTTCTTTTTGGTGCTGTTAAGATAGCCTGCAATTTTTCCGATTTGCGTATTCATCCCGGTACTTGTTACCGCAACTCTTGCGTGGCCGCTAACCACAAGGCAGCCGGAAAAAACCATGTTCAGCCTGTCTCCCAAGGGTGCATTTTCTTTAGCTATTGTTTCAGGGCTTTTTTCAGACGGCTCGCTTTCGCCGGTTAAAGAAGCCTCGTCCACGGAAAAACTTTCACAATCCAGAATGCGAGCATCCGCCGGTACAAGGTTTCCGCTCTTAAGATCTACTATGTCTCCTGGAACAGCCTGCGCCGTGTCAATCTCCTGCTTAACGCCGTCTCTTACAACAAAGCAGGACGGGCTGTTTAGCACAGCCAGCGCTTCCAGGGCTTTTTCCGCGCCGCGCTCCTGGGTGATGGCCAGAACCATGTTCATTATGACAATGGAAATTATTACGATGGGTTCAATAAAACCCGAGCCTTCGCCCAAGGCCAGGATAAAAGACAGAATCGCCGCAATCAGCAGAATGATAACCGCCACATCCTTAAGCTGCCCCAATATCTGCACAAAAAGGCTTTCTTTCTTTTTCTCCGCGAATTTATTCAGCCCGTATTGCTTCTGCCGCTCTTCTGCTTCATTTGCGGACAAACCCTTGAGCCTGTCCGTGTTGAGTTCCTTCAATACGTCTTCATTATTTTTATTATACCAATTGTCCAAAACCAGCCTCCGATATTATGTAATAGTATGTTTATTTGGACATGAAGTCAATTTGTAGGGATTAGGGCCAGAGCTATATTTAACCACGGATTTCACGGATGGGGACGGATAATAATAAACTTCTTAATTCTCTTATCCGTGTAATCCGTGAAAATCCGTGAAAATCCGTGGTTAAAACCCAGACTCATTCACCCCTTGCGAGAATCGTAAACCGATGAACCGCCGATAAAGTATTTTGATAACGAGAAGAACAGGATAAAAATGGGAATGCTGGCAATGGCAGCAACTGCCATCATGGCTCCTTCGTCAGTCATTTTCTCTTCTGAGAATTTTGAAATGTACAGAGGAATGGTTTTCATCTTTTCGCTCTGGATCACCAATAAGGGCCAAAGCAGATTGTCCCATTGGCCTCTGAACGAAAGTATGCCTAAGGTGGCTATTACCGGTTTGCAGTTTGGGAAGACGATTCTCCAGAAAATGCCCGGCTCGCTCAAGCCGTCAACCCGTGATGCGTCAAGGTATTCGCCGGGAAAGGTGATGAGGTATTGGCGCATCTGGAAAACACCAAAGGCGCTGACCAGAAACGGAAGCACCAGCCCTACATAACTATTCTGAATATTCAAGCCGCGGGCAACCATATACAAGGGGATCATGATCGCTTCAAAGGGGATCATCATAGTCGCCATGATCATCATGAAC
>JAIRUO010000263.1 GCA_031254385.1 Treponema sp.
AAAGAACATCGACAATGTTTATATCGCGGGCGGCATTGGAAGCGGTATTAATATAGAAAAGGCAATCAGCATCGGAATATTGCCCAATATCTCAAAGGAGCGCTATCACTACATTGGCAACAGCTCTCTGGCAGGAGCTTACGCCATGCTTCAATCGCAAAAAGCTGCGCAGAAAATTGACGAAATCGCTGGAATGATGACCTATCTGGAACTTTCGTCCCACTCATCATATATGGACGAATTCATTGCTGCCTGTTTCCTGCCCCACACCAATAGCGAGCTATTCTATGCCTAATGTACGACCTCTCAATTGGTTTCTGGAAATATACCGCTCTCTTGACCCAATTGAAATTGCCTCGCGCTGCAATCTTCCTTTTGATGGGGATGCGTTTTCTTTAAGGATCATGGGCACCGAATACAGAGTACCCTTTCCGGATTACAGCCTGATTGATCTTAACGGCGCAGAGAATCAGAAAGCTTTTGAGAAGATACTCTTTATCCGTTATCTTTGCGAGGGACGCTATGCTGTATCAACAGGGAAACAGCTTTCCTACCGAGAAATCCCCTGGGGCGATCTCTATTTCCCGAATTTTGAAGCGCACTCAATAAAACGCCTGGCCAGCAAATATGGCGGAAACCTCGAAGATTTTAGGAAGCGCATGGAAAATCCCGGTCTAAGGGCTCTAAAACTTGACAAGGGCGATGCCGGTTACAGATTCGAATTTATGAGCGGCCTTTACATGAGTTTTCTCTTGTGGGCCAGCGATGACGAATTCCCCGCTTCCGCGCAGATACTGTTTGACGATAATTTCCCGTACGCCTTTACCGCCGAAGACATTGCCGTGGTCGGAGATGTTGCGATTAGCAGGTTGGGGTGAGTTGCTAACAAGGATTAAAAAAATTATAAATAGTTTGAGCGTAATGAAAATTTTCTGGAGTATAGTTCTATGTATTGTTTATTTTTTTGAAGATGTGTTAGTTATATCGTTTATTACATTTCGGCTAGTATATTCTGTAGTTTATTATTGCTGTCTAATGACAATTCCCTTATCTTGTCATATAAACGTGGATGGCAAAAGATATATGCCTGTTTGTTATTGCTAAGATATTCATTCAGATCCTCAATCTCTTTCGGGTGATCATTATAATTTTGCTTTCTTGTATTAAAAATTTTAAAACCATCCAACATATATTTCTCTCCTTCAGTTTTAATAGGTGTTTTCTCAAGGATGATTTCAAATGGTTTTATATCTGGAATATATTGTTTTAATGCTTCAGAAAGTCGATCGCTTGTTTTTATCAATTCCTTGTAAGATTTATTAAATAAACCTCGGAAAAAACTATTAGTTATATTCGTTTCTTTAGAATTGCGGTCAAAATAGATGTATGCGGGCTTATAAATATTCCTTCTTCCATTATACGCAAATGGTTGTATTAATCCTTGTAAAATTTCGTCCCTATTTGAAGCCCACTTACTTAATTTTGTTGTAAATTCATCGTCAGAACAGCAAAATATCTTTTCCAAATTCTCAATATTTTCCTCTTCTATAGCTATATACTCGAAAAAAAATCTCTTGAACATCGCTTCGCAAGCTCTAACTGTTTTGTGCCAGTAAACTTCCTGGTACATAATGTTCCTTGTCGAGAGAATAGAAAGCAATGCCGAACGGCCTTTTTCTGTTACACAAAGCTTATTTGTTTCACTATTTACATACAATGAATCAAGTAATCTTTCAATGTCAATGCCTTTCCCATAATCAACACCACAATGAATGCTATCTCTGATCAAATAATCCAATTTATCAACGTCAATAACAGAATTAATAATTGAATTGAGGAGTTCATTTTTGCTTTTATTTTCAATAAGGTCTGCAATATCTTTTATACTTACTTTCCATCCTTCTTCAATGACCGACTTAATTTTTCCACTTTGAAGAATATTTGATGCCCTTTTTTCATGACGTGGCAAATGCTTTGCTCCACCAGGTAATTCATCAATTTCTTCAATCCAATGTGAATATGGATAGTGACCGATGTCATGTAATAATGAAGATAATACAACTAATTTAATGGAATAGCCTATACCGATAGGTTCACACAGTCTCCTGAATTCTGATAGACTGAGAATTTTTTCCAGATACCTAAGGGAGAGTGCATAGACCCCCAAAGAATGTTCAAATCTGGTATGATTTGCACCAGGGAATACAAACATTGTGGGACCTAACTGTCTAACACCTCTTAATCTTTGAAATTCGGGCGTGTCAATAATTTCTCTTAATTCTTTCGAAAGCAATATGGATCCACTTAGGGGTATCCGGAGTTTAGAATCAAATCTGCCAAACCCATCAGATGTCATGAATTCATCCACTTTGAGTTGAAACCTCCAGCCACCTTCATTTAAGAAATATTGTTTTATGGTATAATAAAAATCTTCCATATCCTTATATCTCTCATCAAGATCAGGATTCATTCCTTTTTTTAGAGAAGACTCGAGGCCAGTGTATCTGTTTGCATGGTATTCATCCTTAAATGTTGGCAATAAATTACCAAGCATCTTACAAAATTGAAACATGTCATGTTTTTCGTAATTATTATTTTCAATGGATTTTAGGTCCATGATATCTACTTTTGGAAATTGTTCTTCATTTTGTGGTGATGTGGTATGATGGGAAAACCCAAAATCAACAATGATAAATGTGGAATCTGTAATACTAAATCGTATGTTCTCTGGTTTAATATCTTTGTGAACAATCCCCTTTTTATGGTAATAGGACATCGCTTCGCTGACTTGCTGAATCAACATCTCAAACTTTTGGATTTTTTCAGAGATAGAGAGTTTTCCATTTTTCTTTTCTTCTCCTGATTTTGCCAACTCGGGGTAAATTTGTGCAAGATCATCGCCTTCAATATAGTCCATAATGTAATAATAGACTTCACTTTCTTCAAGATTCTCTAACTTAGGTGTTTGAAATCCTTCTGTTACTGCCCATTTCTTGCTTGACTCATTCCAACTTGCAAAACCGCCTGTATATATTTTTACTATGTTTTTGTGATTAAGCTCAGCAAGAGTATTTACCTCTTTTATAAACCTTGGAATGCTTTCTTTAAGTATATTTGCGCTTTTGTCAGTAGGCTGATAAAATTTCAAAGCAAATTGTTTATTGATTACATTCTTTACTCTAAGAACTATTCCCTGTTGTCCGTTTCCAAGTTTCTTATCAATACAAAAACCGCCAAAATTTAGTATCGGATTGGCTTCTCCGGATTCACAGGCATGAATTATTTGTGTTATAACATTCATAGCTAAATATTATCGTTATATTGTTAAAAAAGCAACGTAGCGCATTGCCTCATGTAAGAATGCACCCTCACGTATTTCCAGCCCTCGACATCCTGCCTCGGTCTTCCAGGCCGGGGTTTTTGCTAAACCGTTCGAGTCCTGCATTAGTAAAAAAAAAGCTCCTATCGGGGCTTTTAAATTATTAGCAGGGACAGGACTCGAACCTGCGACCTCCGGGTTATGAGTGAACCCTGGAAAGGGTAATTAAAGCTCACTGAAGATTACCAGATTCATTATATCCTTATATTATATAGAATTACAAGCATTTCTTGTTTATTGAGGGTCACTGAAAATCTACGAAAATCACTGAGGAACACCGATTTAGGTGTGAATTTTAGGTGTAACTTCATGAGTTATTTTATAAATGCGCTTTCCATACGATCTATTTCCTGCCTGGAAATACCCAATGAACGGGCCGTGTTCTGCCAACCAGAAAGTGAGCGCCGGATATCGGCAAGAATTGATTCTGCTTTATCTTTCTTTATCCTGAACTCATCAATGACAGAAAAAGCGACTTCAACAGAGCCTTCCCTAGAGGTCTGATTTATAGCAAGAGAATGGAAATTGGCTTTTTCCTGCCTTGGGACAGGGTTTAAATCATAAGCTGGTGAAAGCTCCCAGCCTTTTGGCGTATTAAGCAAAAATCCATGGTTTCTAAGATGATCGTCTATGTTTGAAATTGAAATATTAAATACCATCCGCTTCCATAATTCTTCTAGATCCCGCGTCGGTTCTGCGCCATAGCGGATAATAGCATGGGCGATTTCAAGGTAACTATGCTGTTCATGATCTTTTGCCCCCAGCATGCTCATTGCAGATATAAACGGGATGCGCTGTTTTTTTTGCCTGTCAAAGCGCTTTAATATCAATACCGGTTTTCCAAGTATTTTTGTAATGTGCCATTCGGGAACCTGTATGTCGGCTTTCCTGGCTAAAGAAAGCGCAAGAGCTTCCCAAAGCGTTATCTGGATGTCATCATCTTTTTTCGGAAATTTTGCTATTGACAAAACATTGTTGTTATAAACAGAAGCCTTCGGGCGTGCGCCGCCTAAAGAAGAACCCCCTATCAATAAAAGGCGCAGGTCTTCATCGCTTTCTTTTGCTTCTAAAAACCGCTCGGATGCGGTAAGGAGTTTTGGCAATGAGACAAGTGGGGGAATGCTGTCCCTTTCATTAGGCGCTAAAAATTGTTCGTCTCCTTGTTTCTTGAAGCGTAATGCCCCCTGGCGCGTTTCATCATTTATTCCCAACAAATAGTCAAGCTCGGTAAGAGTTTTGGGAGTGCGGCCTAATTCCTTTGCCTGGCGCTGTTCCCTGCGGAGCAGGAGCGCACGACCCCAGCGATCCGGCGCGGAATCGCCCAAGCTTCCAAAGATGGGCAAATTTTGGGTATGGAAAACGCCGGGATAAAGCTCAAGGCCCGGTTCCAGCGCGAAAGAGTTTTGTTTATCCGCAAGCCAGCCAGGATGGTATTCAAAAGACGCTGACTGCCGCCCACTTGACGAGCGGAACCATAGATTCCCAACTGGTTTTTCAGGCCAGAGAAATACTGCTACCGCTTCATCCATATATTTTCCTTTTGTGCCTAATGCGTTTTGGCAGATGCTCTTCTTCGAGCATAAGGCCAGTTGCGTCATTTTTGAGATCGCATATATCCTGTAGGTTTTCTGTCAGGCCTAAAACAAAAAGGACAGATGCCCATGCCGCCATAGTGGTGCTGGGATTGCCTTCTTCGATTCGGGAAAGGGTATTGACTGCGATTCCAGCCCGCTCGGCCATCATTGCCTTGCTGATGCGCCTCCGCCGCCGGGCGCTGTTAATATCTTTTCCAAGCTTTTGAAGTGCAAACTGAGCCGGGAAAGGCAAATTAATGTCTTTGCTCATGATAACTATCAATATACTGCATATTATAAATAATATCAAGCAGGATGTTGAATGATTGTAAAGGAGTATCCCCTTCCTGGTAAATGAAATGGCTATAAATACATTGAATGGAATAGATAGAATTTCTACAACAAGCCAACAGGTACTATAAAATTATTCCGGTCAAAGGCGCTCAGGTGTTCGGCGAGGCATATTAGGGCGCCGGCCCCTCGGTGGAGGGGAGGCTTTTCAAGCGCGGAAAAAGAAGCGATCATGCATTTTGCGAGGGAAGAGCTCTTCTTTATTTCCAGAGGCAGCAGCTGCCCGTCCCCTTCCAGGAGGAGGTCTATTTCTTTTGAATCCTTGTCACGATAAAAATAGATAGCCGCCTCCCTGCCCGCGTTCTCGTAGCCTTTGGCTATTTCTGCTGCAGCGTAATTTTCAAGGAGAGCGCCGTTCATAAGCGTTTCACTTGAATTCCACCTGGCAAGAAGGGCGACCAGCCCTGTATCGTAAAATTGGTCAATACAGCAGCCATGCATCTTTCTCATACACTCTAATTGCCATTAACAACAAATAACCGCTTTAGCTCATCGTCAATTGTAAACATAAAAAAATCACGCATAAAGCCGTACTTCATTTGAGTCTTTACCAGTTTGAATCCGCTTTTTAAGAAGTTATTTGCGCTAAAATAATTATCTGGCGATACAGTTGCAAAAACTTTTTCCTTTTTATTACGCGCTGCGGCAAAAACTGAAACAGAAATCATAAATTTCTGAATTTCAAAACCTCTGGATTCTTGTGCTGTAAACATACAGTCAATTACGGAGTTTCCACTCTGTTCCTCGCAGCCGCAGTCTTTAGCTAAATCAGAGCTTTTATCCGGATTTAGCATCAGCAGACAAAACGCTACAAGTTTTTCATCCTCATAAAGTCCGAAAGACAAATGTTTTACCAGCGCGTTTTCCATTTCCTCATCGGAAAGGGGTACGAAAAGACTTTTATCGGTAAGTAGCTGACATACGTCATTTTGAAGGATAGTCGTATCACGCTTATCTTCTTTTCTTAACAAACGTAATACCAATTCTTTTTTTACTGAGCGTTTATTCACAAAATTTATATTCAGAGGCATAAAATTGCCTGTAACAAATCTATATACATTTTGCTTTTTATGCAAATCATAGTTGAATAGATAGACGACATCGTTCATGCCCTTATTACTGTCCTCTTTTTCGTTAAGGTTTCTTGGATACTCAAACCATAAGTCATACAGTGCGCTTATATTGGTATAAGCATTCCATTGGGGTAGCAGTTCGCTATTTTGTACCGTTGGGTTATTTACGGCAGCAAAAAACCTATATCGAAACATCTCGTCTACTAATGAAATATCCAGAGTTTCGCTTACCAAGATCAAATACAGCGGCTCAAAAAATGCTAAGTAGGTCACAATATCATAGGGCATATCACCGTTGTACGGAGGCGTTTCCCGAATGCCAAAATTTCTAAAAAAATCTTCGACATAACGATAAAAACGGATCCTTGCCGGGGCAGATTCAAATTCATGAGAAAGGTCTAATAATAGCTTCATATAGGCTGATTTATCCTGAAACGAAAGCTTCTTAAACCATTCAAGCGTATTAACTTTATTCGTCTTATTGCTTTCAGTGGCAACGCTTTTTGGACGAGAGGTCAGGAAAGCACCGGAAGTAAGCCTTTGAAACATCGCATCGTAATAAACCATTTTGCCGACAAGGCAGTTTACACGGGGCAAAAATGAAAGATTTACAGGAAGATCTTGCGGAAACTCCTCAAAGCCGTCAAGCATAATGCCTATTATCGGTTTATTCTTTTCGTAAGCGCGCATAATTTCTTTTACCATAACATCATTCTCGTCATGAATGCGTTCGTTGAGAGCGTCTTGCGACAGCATAAGAATAAAGTCATCGCATTCGTCAATGGCTTTATGAATATTATCTATGTAATCCCCGCTGCCCAGCGAGTGAAAATCAAGAAATACATTATATCCAGCTTCTTTTAAATCCCTATGTAACATTACCGCATGCGCCCCTGCTCCCTTTCTTCGATAGCTTATGAAGATATTATTATGGCTCATTTTTTCAACCTCCTATTATTATGGCATAACTTTTTTATCTTATTGGTTATTATGATTCAAAGTGTTTTTTACATCAAGAGTTTTCTGGTAACATCTTCGATAAGGCAATTCGCCCTATTGACATTTATGTCCATTTATGATATAATATAGATCAGCATGGAAGAAGATATACAAGACCAAATCGCAAGGCTCTCTACCGTCAAGCTGAGGCTTTATATAAAATTCATCAAAATACTCCTCAGAATAGAAGATCGAGGCATAGTCTCAGAAAGAGATTACCGCAGACTCCGCTCCCTGTTTCAGGGGCAGATCATGCTGCATTTAAAAAATGGATTCGTAAAAATAATAGCGGCTGATCTTATAAGCATAGGGCGCTGCGTGGGTCTTGGAAATGAAAATTCCAGGCTTGGAGAAGAACTGCGGACGCCTGTTATAGAAATTGTCAGTATCCTGATGGAAAACTTAGGCTTCGGGGGGAAACTGGACGAAACGGTGTTTGCGGGGCTAGAAAAAGCAGAAGATGAAATTTACCCCCGGCTCTTCAGGCAGTCAGTCAAAGAGGCTCTCGACAATGTCCTTGTAATACAAAGCGACTATTGACTATTTTGCTTTGGTGAATTTGAACAGGGAAAAGACGGCGAATATATTATTTACCGCTTTCTCAATGACTTCCCGCACGGCTGCAAAATCATGATAGGGCCCTTTACTAACGAAACAGACGCTGAAATATTTTTTAGGCTGTGCGTTCCCCGGTATATTCAGACTGCTGT
>JAIRUO010000002.1 GCA_031254385.1 Treponema sp.
CCGTTTCTTATCACCAGTTTTTCCGAAACCGTTACCATGTCCTCCCAGGTCTTGGGATAATCCCTTTCGGGATCAAGCCCTGCGGAACGGAACACTTTCTTGTTTACAAAAATACACCAATTGGTCAGTTCCAGAGGCAAACCGTAGATGTTGTTGCCTACTGTTACCGGCTCAAGGAAAATTGGGTCATAAGCGTTGAGCAGATCCGCCCTGTTCTTATAACCCGCCGCCTGATAGTTAATCGGCGCTACCCGGCCATTGGCGATGTACGAATATTCATCTTCAATTGATAGATTGAATATATCCGGCCCCTGGTTTGCTGCAAAAGCAGTCTGAACCAGCTCGATCAGCTTGGAAGATGACTGGGTTGTCCTCTCAACTTTAATATTTGAGTTTGCCGCCTCAAATTCCCTGATAAACTGCTCTTCAATGCGGGTACGGTTAGGATCTTCATGTGTCCAAACTGTAAGGGTGATAGGACCGCTTGGCTCCTTGTTGCTGCATCCCGAAAAAGACGTTACCAGAACGACTGCCGATAATAGAAACAAAATAAACTTTTTCATTTTCGCTCCTTGGTTGAAATACTTTGTCCTTATACCCAGAAAGTAAATAATTTATGATAAAAAATTCAACAATATTGGCGTTTTATCTTCCCTGAATTAAAAGATTCTTTGGAATAACCATTCGTTTATATGATTTTGTATGACCCTTGATTTTCTAAGCGCCCATAGATACGATTACTCATTTGATACCATAAGCGGGAGGCGTTAAATTAATGTCTATTTGCTGCCAAAATGTTTCGCTCGGGTACGAAGGGCATAAGGTTGTCTATGGGCTCAATTTCTCTATTGAGGCCGCTTCCTTTCTCCTGGTTGCAGGCGAAAACGGCTCCGGCAAGTCTACCCTGATCAAAGGACTGCTGCGGCTCCTGACACCGATGGAGGGGACTATCAGCTTTGGCCCGGAGTTCAAGAAGGCCCGTACCGGCTACCTTTCGCAGCAGACCGCTGCAAAGCAGGATTTCCCTGCCGGGGTATTAGAAATAGTGCTGTCCGGCAATTTAGGGAAGAAAGGCTTGTGGCCGTTCTACAGCCAGGCTGATAAACGTGAAGCCGAAGAAAAACTCAGCCTGCTAGGTATTGCGGATTTAAAGAACTGCTGTTTTAGGGAACTTTCCGGCGGACAGCAGCGCCGCGTTCTGCTTGCCCGTTCCCTCTGCGCCGCAGAAAAACTCCTCGTGCTGGACGAACCTTTCGCGGGCCTTGACCCCCTTATAAGCGCGGAACTGCATCTTCTTCTAAAAAAAATCAACCGCGAAATGGGCATGACCATAATCATGGTTTCACATGATATTTCTGCTGCCGACTGCGCGACCCACGTTCTGCACTTGCAGAAACAGCAGCTGTTTTTTGGCAGCATGGAAGAATACCGCGCCTCGGAAACAGGCAGAAACTTTTTTGTAAAAAAGGAGTAGAAAATCGATGTTTCAGGAAATCTTTAGGATGTTCAGTTACGCGTTTCTGGTCAGGGCCGTTGTTGTCGGCGCACTTGTCTCTATCTGCGCGGCCCTGCTCGGGGTAAGCCTGGTACTTAAACGCTACTCGATGATAGGAGACGGCCTTTCACACGTAGGCTTTGGCTCACTGGCCCTTGCCACAGCCCTCAATGCCGCGCCCTTGACCGTGGCGATTCCGGTTGTCGTTGCCGCCGCTTTTCTACTCCTGCGCCTAAGCGAAAACAGCAAGATCAAGGGAGATGCCGCGATTGCCCTTATTTCCACCGGCTCCCTTGCAGTCGGCGTGATCATCATATCGCAAACAACGGGAATGAATACCGATGTATGCAATTACCTGTTTGGCAGCATACTCGCGATGAGCAAAACCGACGTGTATTTAAGCGTAGCCCTCTCGATTATAGTGCTGGTTCTTTTTATCCTGTTTTATAATAAATTGTTCGCCATAACCTTTGACGAGACTTTCGCCAAAACAACGGGAATTAAGAGCGACCTCTACAATATGCTCATCGCCTTTTTAACGGCCCTTACCATAGTGCTTGGCATGAGAATGATGGGTGCGCTGCTGATTTCTAGCCTGATAATCTTTCCGGCCCTTAGCTCAATGCGTATTTTAAAAAAATTCAAAAGCGTTACCGTTTGTTCAGCCGTAATTTCAATACTGTGTTTCTTTATCGGCGTAGTAATTTCGTACCTGTACGCCACGCCGACCGGCGCAAGCGTTGTCCTTATAAACCTGATCATTTTTGCCCTTTTCTGGTTTATTGACTTTTTACGAAATTCAAGTATAATAAACAGGTATAGGGTAAGATAATGAAAAAAAACATTAAAAACACTGTAGTTGTAATCGCAATAATTTTTATTGTTGGCTGTTTCGGAAGCTGCGAATCAGGTTCTGAAGTAATCGTAATTGGGGAAAAAATGTTTATCTCCCAGATAAATGATGTATACCTGAACATTGATGATTATTACGAAAAAACAATAAAATACGAGGGAATTTTCAAGACACAGGAGTCCTACACACAGGATGAGCCTTACTGTTTTGTTATTCGTTTTGGTCCTGGCTGCTGCGGCTATGACGGCACTGTTGGCTTTGAAGTGGCATGGGCCGATGGCAAGGCAGTACCCTACCCTGCCGTTGATTCCTGGGTTGAAGCGACTGGAGTGGTAAGAGTATACCAGGAAGATTTATACGAGTATATATACCTTGATTTAATCTCGCTCACCGTATTAGACAAACGCGGCGCAGAATTTGTCCAGCAGTAGCACTTTGTTCCTTTATTTCACACAAAGGCACTAAGGTACAAAGGCACCAAGGGAAGAAGGATTTAGGGATTGGGAATGTGCTAACTGCGCATCAATACTCTGCCTGAGTTTTTTGGAAACGATTATTTACCCACTAAAAACAGGCTACAGTACCCTTTGAGAGTTCCCTCTTCTTTCTTTTCTCTCTTCCTTCGTGCCTTTGCATCTTCGTGCCTTTGTGTGAAAAAATAGAGAAAAATTCACCTTAGAGCCTTGGGCGGAGACAGGATCTCCGAGAAGACAACGGCTTTCTTTAGCGTTGGAAGATGATCCAGGGCGGAAAGGCCGGAAGCCTTCTGTCCCTGGCCTAAAACCGCGGTTGCAACAGGTTTGGCGGCCTTCTCTGTAGATGAAACTTCGGCTGTTATGGGTGTTTTTTCCGAGGAAAACGAAAAAACAGGGGCTTCGGACAGGCTTATCGATGAAGTCTGCGCCTTTTCCAAAGTTTTTCTTGTATAAGTTGGCTGAGGAACAGGCTTCGGCTGCGTCTGCTTTTCTACTTCCCAATGCCCCAGGCTCATTGTGCGGTCATCTTCATCTTTGGCAGGATAGTTTTCCGTTGCCGCTTCATCTTCTCGTGATGCAGCGGCCCGCTTTCTACTAGCACTTATCGTGCGGACTACAATGACAAGAACCACCGCGATGATGATAAAAAGATTGTCACTTATGAATTCTAGCATAAGCTTTATTTTCCGGGCGCGGTTTTGCTATCAACCTTGGGTGCCGATGTTTCGCCTCCGATAGAATTGCGCATATCAGTATCGGCCTGGATGTTCTTGAGCTTGTAATAATCCATTACGCCCAAATTGCCCTTTCTAAAAGCCTCG
>JAIRUO010000142.1 GCA_031254385.1 Treponema sp.
TGCCTATCTGGGCGGGGACTGCCGGCAGGCGCCAAGTCCAGTTGAAGTCGTTTTGGGTGCCTGGCACGTTAATTCGCTCATCGGCCGGGTCAGCGGCATACCACTTGTTTGAAAGGTGAAGGAGGTCCTGAAACTGGAAAACCCTGAACCTAGAAGCTGCTGCGGCAATCTTAAAAAGGATGTGGTTGGCTGTTCCGGGATTATACACCTTTGGCAACGAGGGGAAGCCCAAGAAGCCCGCAAATAGCTCCTGATCGGCTTCTCTATCCCACCATTCCCTCAAGGTGGAACTGTCGTGAACCGCAGGGGTACAGGCCGATAATTCAGGATAATCCTCAAAGGGAACGTAAGGCTGACCTTCCTTGTCCCATTCCCGGTACCAGCGGACTACCCTAAGGCCCAATATATGCAGTTCTTTTAGTACTTTGGGAACACAGGCAGGAACCGCACCTAGATCTTCGGCGCAAGGTAGCATGGAAGAAGATGAAGCCAGAATGGTAAGGAGTTTCCTTCCTTCTTTTTCCCATATTTTTTCTGTTTTTATCTGCTTGTCCTTAAACAGAGCTACCAGTTCGTCCTGTTCTTCTTTTGATAGCGTGGGATAAGCCCTATTGTCTCTGTAAAACCAGACAGGCACATAAGAGCCTGGCTCATATTCAAAGAGAAGCCTGTTTCCCCAGGCCTTTACCAGATACGCCTTTGCTGCGGGGTGTATATCAAGGGCTTCAATTTCTTTGCTGCCTTTTATGCTGCTCTTAAAGAGCCAAAGCTCTTCCTGGCCTATTCTTTCAAGAGCCAGCTTAAAGGTCTCTTCTGCGGCGGCATTTATTTCCCAATCATTTCCATCTTTCCAGCCTGATTTGATTGCGTCAAAAACTTCTCCGGTAAAAATATGGGGCTGGCTCATCCACCTGATCCGACCCTTGTCGAATTTAAGCTCTTCCAGGTCTTTTGTCGTAACCGGGACGTAGGGAATGTACCTACCCAAAACGGAATTATTTGAACTGTCGTCCCGGCGGGAACTCCAGATTCTAAAAAAGCCCAGAACATGATCTATGCGGTATGCGGAATAGTATTTTTCCGCTGATTTGAGCCGGGCCTTCCACCAGGCGTAATCATCTTGCTCCTGTACTTTCCAATTAAACGTGGGGAAACCCCAATTCTGCCCGTCCGGGGCGTACATATCCGGCGGTGCGCCCGCAGAAAGATCAAGGTTGAATATTTCCGGCTGTGACCATACATCGCAACTGTCTTCGTTAATCAAAATGGGAAGATCGCCTTCCAGCGTTATGCCCATCTCGTTAAGGCTTTTTGCGGCCTGGCTGAATTGCCTGTCCAGAGCTTCCTGTATCCAGACCCAGAACAGGTGGGCTTCTTCCAGCTTTGGATCATTCCAGAAAGCTTCGATTTGAGCGGTCGTTACCTTTTGAAACTCCGGCCATTCTTTCCAGCTTCTTTCTTCGTTATCTTCTTTAAGCTTGCGGAAGACGGAATATGACCTAACCCAGGGATTCGCCTTAATCCAGTCTGCAAGAGGAGATTTGCCCTTGGCCTTTTTTACTATGGTTTTGGCGCACTCCGCATAAAGCTCCCGGAGCAGCGCTATTTTTTTCCTGAGTATGTCCAGGCAGGGGAAGCGTTCTTTTGGTTCAAACTCTTCCCTTAGCGCCTTTAACTTTGCTTCAAATTGAGATTTGTTTTCAGAAGCTGCAAATTCCGGCAATTCACTGATGCGCAGATACAGGGGATGAAGGGCAAACGCGGTCAGGGCAAAATACGGAGAATCCTGATAGCCCGTATCATTTACCGGCAAAAGCTGAATCAGCTTGATTCCCATTTTTTTGCAGAGGGTCCCAAATTCAACCAAATCAGGAAATTCCCCTACTCCAATGCTTTGGTCCCCCCGCAATGCCCCTACGGGAACCACGGCTCCGATTAAACGTCCGGTATTTTTTATCTGCGCCATATCACCCTCCGCTTTCTTAATATTAATATTATCGCACTATTATCCGCTATTGACAATTAACAAGAGAGGCCCTAATTATTCATAAAAGGAATAATAATGATGAATGAAATACTCCCTCTGTGGGAAAACCCGGAAATCCAGGAAATTAACCGTCTGCCAATGAGCAGCCTCCAGCCTTTTGCTTCGGCAGAAGAAGCCCTTAGATCTGCCATTGCCGGCCCGGAATACTGCCAGCCCGAAAAGAACCCTCTTTACCTGGGCCTGGACAGTCCGGGCGTATGGGAGGCGGAAGGCGCAGATACATCACTTAGCCCATGGAAATTTAAACTCGTCTCCAATCCTCGTGAGGATCTTCCCCTGTCAGGGGACTGCCTTATCGTGGGCAGCAAGAGAGAAAAAACAGCCAATTTATCCGGCTGGACCAACCCCGAATTTGACGCATCTTCCTGGCATAGCATTACTGTTCCGGGAACCTGGTCGCGCCAGGGCGAAGATGAACGCTTTGAAAATACCTTTGATAAGCCCCATTATACCAATGTGCAAATGCCTTTCCAGGCAGCGCCGCCTCATGTGCCTAATCATAACCCGACGGGCCTTTACCGCCGAACCTTCACCCTTCCTGCTGCGTGGAAAACAAGGCGCGTAGTGTTTCACCTTGGCTCTGCGGAAAGCGTCGCGTATCTCTACATCAACGGCTTTTTCGTAGGCGCAGGAAAAGATACGCGCCTGCCCCAGGAATACGATATTACTCCCTTTGTAAAAGATGGGGAGAACCTTGTCTGCATAAAAGTCGTGCGCTATTCCGATGCAAGTTATGTGGAAGATCAGGATCAGTGGTGGCTTGGCGGCATACACCGAACTGTGTATCTCTATGCAACCGAAGAAACATACATAAAAGACATTAAGGCCCTGCCCGGCCAGATAGCCCCGGATACTGGAACCGAAAAAAAGTTAGGCAAAATCAAGCTGCTCCTTGCCCTTGGCGGCAAACTACCGGAAAGCCGCAGTACCGGAAACGGCGGAACCCGAAGCGAGGATGCCGACAGCCCCTTTGTCTTTAAGTACAGCCTCTACCCCTTTAGTCTTCCTTCAAGCGCAGAGGATGCAGAAAAAAAAGCAGCAGAACTGGTGAGGGGTGGCGGCCTTGTTTCTGGAAGCGTGGAACTATTTGCGGATTACCGCATGAACAGCAATACCGCAAAGGCGGAACTGGTTTTGGAAAATCCTGCTGCCTGGTCCCATGAAGCGCCCAATCTCTATTCTCTCAGCGTGGAACTGTACAGGGACGGCAAACTACTCCAGTGCGCCGCATTTTGCACGGGCTTTAGGAGCGTAAAAGTCGCGCACCGGGAGCTCTTAATCAATGACCGCATGGTGTATATCAAAGGCACAAACCGCCATGAGCATGATGAAAAAACCGGAAAGACCCTTTCTGTGGCAGCCATGCTTAGAGACATCAAAATACTAAAATCGCATAACTTCAATGCTGTTAGAACTTCCCATTATCCTGATGATGAGCGCTGGTACGATCTCTGCGACCGTTACGGCATTTACCTTTGGGACGAGGCAAACATAGAAAGCCATTGTTTTCATAATCAGCTCTGTTCGGAAACCGCCTGGACTTACGCATTTGTTATCCGTATGCAGCGCATGGTGGAGCGGGACAAAAACCATCCTGCGGTGCTTGTCTGGTCTTTGGGAAACGAAAGCGGTTACGGCCCGAACCATGAAGCGGGTGCCGCCTGGATACGCTTTTATGACAGTACCAGGCCCGTTCATTATGAAGGAGCCATGCGTGGAAAGCCGAATGTGCATGACAGTTGGGAACAGGGAAAAACCATATCGGATATAGTCTGCCCCATGTACCCGGTTATTGAAGACATCATCAACTATGTGCGTTACCGTGATGATTACCGGCCCCTCATCATGTGCGAATTTTCTCATGCAATGGGCAATTCCAACGGAAGCCTTGCGGACTACTGGAAGGCAATTGAAACCCATCACGGCCTGCAGGGCGGCTTTATCTGGGAATGGCGTGATCACGGCTTTGAGGCTTACACCAAAGACGGAGTCAAATACTGGAAATACGGCGGGGACTTTGGCGATGAGCCTTCGGATTACGATTTTGTCTGCGATGGCCTTCTCTTCCCGGATCAGGTCCTTAAGCCCGCCATGGCCGAATGTCGCCAGGTTTTTGCGCCTGTGCGCCTGATCCCTGTTCCCGGAAAACCCTTAAGCTTTACCCTAGAAAACCGCTACGATTTTTCCACACTGGATCATCTTGCGTTCCAATATAAAATTTTTGAAGATGCAGTAGCGTGTGACGGAGGAGAAACCAGAATCCTCAAGCAGGGAATTGTTGACCTTCCCCTGTTAAATCCAGGCGAAAAATCAGAAATCAGTTTTGCCTCTGAAAATGAATTTTCTATTCCTTCGTTTAGGGGAACGGTCTGTTTTTACGGCGAATTTATTTTAAAAAATGACACGCCCTGGGCAAAGAAAGGCCATGTAGTTGCCAAAGCAGAAAAACT
>JAIRUO010000235.1 GCA_031254385.1 Treponema sp.
ATACCCAAGAACTCGCTACGCGAGGGAGCCTCTGGGGCGAAACAAAGGGTATGTACCCTGAGTCAAATACCTTACCTAAACAACCATACCCCGTCCGCTCTGCGGCGGGGTTGGTTGATACTGACTGCTTTGTTGTGGCTAATCCTGCTGAAGCAGAAGCGGCGGCATCAAAATTAGCGCTTGCCCGACCAAATGCAAAAACCGTCCTTATAGGGCAGACTACCATCAGCCTTGAAGAATACAGGGCTATTAGCGAAGCAATAAAAAAACACTTTCCTAAAACAGAGATTGTCAACACTATATGCAGCGCAACGGCGGATAGGCAGAACTCTTTACGCGAACTGTCAAACCTCGTAGAAGCAATCATAATTGCAGGGGGCAGGAATTCCGCCAATACCCAAAGGCTTTTTTCGCTAGCCCGCGATTTAGGCAAACCCAGTTGGCTCATAGAGACCGCAGAAGAAATTCCCCCAGAGATAGAGCAATATAAAACTGTTGGCCTTGCTGCAGGCGCCTCCACACCCGACAGCCTTATTAACGAAATAGAAACTAGACTAGAGAGGATTTAGATCCACCTCAAACCCCCTTCCGCAGCGCGCACGCCGGCCTAAAGGCCGTCTACCGCTTCTGTACGTAGGGGAGTTTTCTGGCGCTGGAACCTGCCGCATCTATTTCCTCAACGCCGCTTCACGCGGCGCAATTTTCTGTTCCCCTAATTGTAATTTCTCTCTAATTTTCATAATATATTAACTGAGGTATGCATGAAGGGGATAGAACTCGAGAAGGCCTACGATCCCAAGGGGTTCGAGGACAGGATTTACAAACTATGGAAGGAGTCGGGGGCATTCAAGCCCGAAAGCGTGGCAGAGCGAGCATCAGAAGATAAGGTTCCTTTCGTAGTTGTAATCCCTCCCCCTAACGTAACGGGCATACTCCACCTGGGGCACGGCCTTGTAACTTCCATAATTGATACGGTTATACGCTATCACCGCATGAAGGGTGAGCCTTGTCTTTGGGTGCCAGGCACCGATCACGCGGGCATAGCCACTCAGCACGTTGTGGAAAAAATGCTCTTGTCAGAAGGCAAGAAACGCCATGACCTGGGCCGCGAAAAATTTGTTGAACTGACATGGAAGGTTAAAGAAGATCACCACAAGACTATTACCCAGCAGACCAGCCGCATGGGGGCCAGCGCAGACTGGGACCGCGAGCGTTTTACCATGGACGAAGGTCTTTCCAGGGCAGTAAGAGAAGTCTTTGTCTCCCTTTATGAAAGGGACCTAATCTATAAAGGAAACTACCTTGTAAACTGGTGCTGTACCTGCGGCACTGCCCTTGCGGACGATGAAGTTGAACATGAAGACACGCCCGGAAAAATGTACCATATTCGCTATCCGTTAGCTGACAACAGCGGCTTTGTGGAGCTTGCCACTACCCGGCCAGAGACCATGCTGGGCGATACTGCTGTTGCGGTTCACCCAGAGGATGAGCGTTACGCAAGCATCATTGGCAAAAAAATCCGTTTGCCCCTGACAAACAGGGAGATCCCGCTGGTTGCGGATTCTTACGTTGACAGGGAGTTTGGAACCGGTGCGGTAAAAATAACCCCTGCCCACGATCCCAATGACTGGGAACTAGCCCGCCGCCATGATCTCCCGGTACTCAATATTCTAAATTCCAACGGAACTCTTAATGACGAAGTCCCGGAAAAATACAGGGGACTCCCTGTCAAAGAGGCCAGGGAAAAAGTTCTGGAAGACTTAAAGGATCAGGGCTTCTATATTGGGGAAGAGAATATTACCCACGCGGTAGGCCATTGTTACCGCTGTCACTCAATAATAGAACCTTATCTTTCCGAACAGTGGTTTGTCCGCATGAAGCCCCTAGCAGAAAAAGCCCTTGCCGCATGGAAACGGGGGGAGATCATCTTCTACCCGAAAAAATGGGAGAACACTTACCAGCACTGGCTGGAAAATATACGGGACTGGTGCATAAGCCGCCAGCTCTGGTGGGGCCACCGCATTCCGGCCTGGTATTGCAAAGACTGCGGCAAGATCACGGTTTCAAGAACAGACCTTACGAGCTGTTCTTGCGGCTCGAAAAACATCGAACAAGACCCGGACGTGCTTGACACTTGGTTCTCAAGCTGGCTCTGGCCCTTCAGCGTCTTTGGCTGGGAGGGAGAATCATTCCCCACTCCCCATTCAGATTTCCAACGTTATTACCCGACTACCGCGCTGGTAACAGCTTACGACATTATCTTCTTCTGGGTTGCGCGCATGATCATGGCAGGGCTTGAGTTCACGGGCAGAGCGCCGTTCCGGGACGTGTATATACATCAACTTATACGGGACAAACAGGGCAGGAAGATGAGCAAGAGCCTGGGGAACGGCATAGACCCAATGGAGATTGTAGATGAGTATGGCGCGGACGCGCTCAAGTTCACGCTGGCCTATTTATGCGCACAGGGCCAGGACATACTCATGGGCAAGGAGTCATTTAAGCTTGGCTCAAGGTTTGCCAATAAGGTCTGGAACGCCAGTAGGTATATACTGATGAATCTGGAAGGCAGAAATCTGGTGCAGAATCCTGCTCTGCTGCCGGTGGATAAATGGATATATTCGAGGCTCAATAGTACGGCAAAAATAATGGAAGAAGCTTTCCTTTCTTACCGGTTTAATGACGCGGCCCAGACTATCTATGAATTTTTCTGGAACGATTTCTGCGACTGGTATGTTGAGGCCACAAAGCTTTCGATTAAAGACGGCAGTGACGTGGAAAAAGACCGAGCGACAACAGTGCTATTGGACGTGCTGGCATTATCCCTGCGACTCCTTCACCCGCTCCTGTCATTTGTAACCGAAGAAATTTATTCCAAGCTTCCGAATGTCAAGCCTGGTGAATTGCTCATAACGGCTCCTTATCCGGCCTACGATGAAAAAATTGCGGACGAAAAAGCCGAGCAGGATTTCAGCTTCCTACAAGACCTGGTGCGCCAGATACGCACCCTGCGTAGCGAATGTACCATTCCCCCGGATAAAAAAATTAAGGTTCTTGTCCGTAGCGCAGGGAAAGAGCAATTGCTTAATGAAAACGCTGCTTTGGTAAAACTTCTGGCTGGTATAGTTGAACTTACGATTGAAACAACAGCTTCTAGCGCGGCCACGGCTTCTTTAGAAGCCGAGAAACCTGCGGGTTCCATAGGGCTTGCCGGTAACGGATATGAAGCCTTTGTGTTTATTGCCGAGGTGGCTGACATGAAGGTACTAAAACAGAAATTTTCCAAGGAACTGGAAAAGGATCTTAAATACGTGGGAGGACTCAAGGCAAGGCTGGCAAACAATAATTTTCTTAAAAACGCTCCTCCAGAATTGGTTGAGGCGGAAAAACAGAAACTTGAGGAAGCGGTAAAAAGAACTGACAAAATAGAATCTTATATTCGGGATATGGGAGGAACCCTCGGTTCCCCAAGGGGGAACCAATGACCACTGAGGAAATGCTGCTCCTCAAAAGTACTTTCTTGGCGCCTTATTTCCAGCTTGCCACCGCCCTTATCGGAAAGATCCGTGAAGGAGGCGGCAATATGTTCCGGCATCAACTTGATACTATGGCAATTCTCATTGACTACAGTCAGATAGATTCGGTTTTATTAAAGGCTTCAATAGTGCATGACCTTATTGAAGACGTGCCGACTTTCAATCATAATCTGCTTCTGCCTGTGGACTTTGAAAGCCCTTCGGTGTACGATCTTGTGCTGGAAGTTACCCGCCGGCCGGAAGAAACCAAGCCGGAGTTCCCCAAT
>JAIRUO010000242.1 GCA_031254385.1 Treponema sp.
CCTCGTTACTGCCTTTTTTTCTATCATGTTTAACCCCATTCGGACGCCCTCCTTCAGGCATCCATCGGACTAAAGTCCGCGTTTAATTTGGGTAACATTTTCTATTTGAGGCATGACCCTTTTTCGGTAACATTTTCGATGAGGCAACGCGCCCCCGCCACCCGTCCATGCCGCATGGTAGGGCGTCCCCCCGGCTTCCCCGCAGGACAAAAGCAGGGCAAGAAAACAAAGCAGCGCCGGAGCGCCTTTCCCGGATAAAATCTTTAGATTGTTCATTTGTACTCTCCGCCCTATATACTGCGCGGGGTGGCGGTTTTGCTTCGATTTTTGAGAAATATTTTATAAAAAAAATAAGAAACTTACGCTATATGTAGCGGGGGTTCAGGAAGGCACACAAGACGAATTCGGTCTGACACTGTTACGCAACATGGTACGATTTTGATCAAAGAAAAAAGAATTCCTTTTTCCTTGTTTTTTATTGAAAAATAACTAACTCTACTGTATAATAAATACAGATAAAAAATGATACCTTTAATGGCCAAATTTGACTGGTAGGGGGGTATGTTTGAAAAATGCAAAGAAATAAAAGCAGTAAAAACGGTGCTTGGCACCTCAAGTATTTAGTCAAAACTATCGATAAGATTTTAACGGCCTACATATAGCGTGGGTTTTCTACCTACACCATATATGGGGTAGGGGATAATATTGGTCGTTTTCTTCTTTTTTAGTTTTTTCCTGTCTCTCTTTCATTCTTGTCCTATCCTATCTATTATGGGTAGGACATGCCGCCCTTCTATCTATAAAAGGGGATTTGGTAATGGATAACGATTTTATCAAAATACTAAAAAAAATCGTGAAAGGGCAAGGCACCGTCGCTCTGACAGACGCAGAAAGATGCAAAGCCTTTTTAAGTGTCTACACCAAAAACGAATACAAGAAAGAAAGCCGCCTACTCGTACAGGCAGCCGAGGCTGGAGTCATAAAGTCGATTAACGAATCAGATGACCTTGTAACGTGCAAGAAAGTACAGATAAAGAAACTGGAAGACGAGTACGATCTTAGCTCGGCGGCGGACATAGTGAACACTCTCTCGCTAGTTCTGCGTGGGGACAAAATCATAACAGTGTCGCCACCTGCCTCAAAGATCGTTGCTGGAAAAGATACCGCTACTACTACGCCTATCCCTGATACAGTTACTGCCAAGGCTCATTATGGCCGTGCCATGACATTTTTTAAGCAAGAAGAATGGGATTCCGCCATATTAGAGTACACCAAAGCCATATCACTCAATCCCAATTTTACCAATGCTTATATCTATCGAGGCAAAACATTCGGTGCAAAGCACGACTACGACCACGCTATAACGGATTTTACTCAGGCCATACGGCTAAACCCTCAAAATGCAGATGCCTATTATAACCGGGGCAATGCTTATAGTGCGTATAATAATGGTAAGTATGAATATGACCGCGCCATCACTGATTTTAACAAGGCCATACTACTCGATCCCAATTATGTCGATGTCTATTTTAACCGGGGCAATGCGTATGAGCGCATAAATAATAATGACAACGCCATTGCTGATTATACCATTTTAATTCAACTTAATCCTAACGACACCGCTGCCTATTATAAACGCGCCTATGTTTATTGTAAAAAGAACGACTACTACCGCGCTATAGCTGATTACTCAGAGATCATTCAGCATAATCCCAATGATGCCGCCGCCTATTATTATCGAGGTATGGTATACCATAAAAAAAGGGACATAACCAAGGCGTACATAGATTTCAAAAAGGCCAGCGAACTAGGGTGCAACAGTTACGGTTACTGGCACTATTTTTGGCTCCTTCCTCCTTCCTAATTCCTCATTTCCCCGCTATACTACCCCTGATGAAGAAAAAGCCCCCAAACAACGACAAGCGAAACCCGCCCCCCAAATCCCGCCTCTGCGCCGCCGCCCTTGTCTGCGGAATGTGCGTCATGATACTCGAACTCGTAGGCTCGCGCATGCTGGCCCCCTTCCTCGGTGCTTCCATTGTCGTGTGGACAGCCCTCATCGGCGTAATAATGGCAAGCCTCGCCGCCGGGTACTATGCGGGGGGCTGCATCGCGGACGCCCGGCCCTGGTAACGCATAGTAGCAGCTACCGAATTTCTCTAGTGGCGGACACGCATAGTAGCAGCTACCGTTTTTGCCTTGTGTACCTGATTCCAGACACCACAACATATAGGTAGCGCATGGTAGCTGATACCGTTTTTGCCTTGTGTACCTTATTACAACCACCACAATATATAGTAGGTAGTTAGTAGTTAGGAAGTAAAAAACTAAAAATTATTAACTATAAAAACCAATAGCTAATATCTACAAACTACCAGCTAATACTAATAACTATTCCTGCTTTCGCCAAAATCGCTACTTTACAGATATAAAAAGCTTGTCCTATTAAATAATATGCTCTATACTTTTATAGATAGCTATTTGTCTTTATAAAAAGGTGGTGGTAAATGGTTCCTACTGTATTGTTTACATTATCCGCTCTTTCTTTTGTAATCGTAATATTATATAGCGTTATCAAACTGTTTACTATAATTAGAAAAAAAATTAAAGATAAAAAATTATTAGCACAGTTAAAAAATAAAGAATTAAGATATCATGATTTCTTATATTTATTAAATAAACTGGACTATGATACATTGCGTCTCCACGTTTCCGATATTCTAGAATATCATAATACATTGCCGCCTTTCGATAAATACGGCAAACATATTATTTATAAACTTTTACCTCTTCTAGCAAATAATGAAGCAGAAGAAAAAAAATTAGTTATATCGTTTCCAGCAGAGTTGTGCATTGATAATAAGATTATAGACTTTACTAGATGCCTAATAAAACGTTTCGATGGTCCAATAAAGTTCGCTTTATTTACAGATTTACCCCCTACCCTTAAGTATAATGATAATATAATTTACGAGGTTCTTCCATTTTTAGATATTGATAGTACACAGCAAATGCTTTCTACATTACCCAGTGCCTTTCAAAATGATGAATCTTATATCCGTAATTCTATACTTTCATTTCAAAGAAATTGCAATAAAAATGGGCTATTGCTCTACTATAAATGGCTTCCACAGAAGTCAAAAGACCTTCACGAGGATTTATTTATAGAAAGCCTAAATAACAGGGATAAACTATCTCTGTACGATATTCCGCGCATATTCAGGCAAAATAAAAAAATTGTTAGCTTACTACTAAAATCTTATCTATATTATGCTGATTTTAATATGCTATTAATTTTTTACACTTCATTACCAACCAGATTAAAAACAGATGACAAAATTATTGAATTAGCCGCAATTGCATTATCTCTTTCTTTGAGTGAATATTTTGATATAGCTCTTCTGTCAAAATTACCATTGAAATTCATATTATATGAAAATGTTGCTTATAACATACTATCGTGTATCGCATCATGTAATAAATCAGAAATGATGCCTTACTATTATTCCCTGCCATTGGAATTACAGTATAATGTGAAGATTATCTGTTTAGTTCTAGATAATAGCAATAAATGGCCTGAATTGTTGCCTTATTATCATTCCCTACCATTGGAATTACAATACAACATAGAAATTATCTGTTCAACTTTAGGTTCTTTAGATCGCAATCAACAGTATAGTTTCTTATCATCATTACCAGAAAAACTCATAGATAACGATGTATTTTATACGTTTTTTCATACCTTACATATCGATTATATAAAAGAAGAAATCATAGACTGGCCAGAAATGGGCCACATTGAATCTGTTTTTATTCCTGGTGATGGTTGTGTTCACGATAATGAGGAAGCTTATACATATGGCGTTGATAGGTATGAAGATCATTATGTAATTGATTGCCATAAAGAGTCTCATTATGAAATCGTTGGGATACGGGTAAACTTAGATGCAGTAAAAGGATTAAAAAGAACCCTTGTTAGTAAACGTAAACAAATAGATATATATAAAAATACATATTTATCTTCACTTGCAAAAGAATATAAAACCGTTTACACATATTAACTTGGGTTAAAAAGAGTAAGCGCATAGTAGCTGATACCGTTTTTGCCTGGGACACGCATAGTAGCCGGTAACGCTTTGGTGACAGTCACCATTTTTCCCTTGTGTACCTAATTGCAGGGTACACAATATATAGTGGTAGTAAACGGCCCTTTATCAACGGCCTTTTCCTTGTTCCCTGTTCATTGAACAAACCAGACACATCTCAACACCGTATATAGGGCAGGAGAACTACTCATACGGAAAAAGCGCGAATTCATACAGATGCGTATTATCACGTTACATAAAGGACTAATAACAAAATCCGAGTTTTCGAGAACAAACTAGGCCGAAAACATTAACATTACCACCACACCGTTTAAACATTTTGACACAAAAACACTTGAAATTTATTAGTAAATGTTATTATTTTATAATTGAGGGGGTAGTGGTTAAGTGCCTGTACCGCTTTTGCCAAGGTGAACCGTAGGTTCACCAGTGTACCTTTTCTCAACCTGCACAACATATAGGACACACATGGTAGCTGGTACTGTTTTTACCTAGTGTTTCTATTTCCATATTACACAATAATAATAAGAACAATAATAAAAATTAATCCACGCCGTGCGCCGTCTGTGGCACACTGTGGTTTAAAAGGTTCATTAATTACAAAAATTTAGTGCTAGGCACCATTTATCAATTAATAATATTTAAAAATCATGCGCCTTATGGCAGAGATGGAGTCTAACTAAACTCTCGTATGAGGGCTTAAAACTATCTTTTTTTGGGGGTGTACTATGAAAAACACAGTCAAATTTTTCGAAGCTATGCAAAGCATGGCAATTATCGCTCTTGTTGCGGTAATTGGAATAACGGTTGTTGGGTGTCCTGCTGGTTTAACAGATGACAATGAAAATAAGAATGGCCACGAAAATGAGAATAGCAACATCGGAGGAAAAACTGTAATTTTCGACAGTATTTCTGCAATGGCAGAATGGTTAAACTCCCAACCCACCAATACCGCCACAACCGCTTATAACATTAAGCTGAACGTAAGCGATCTCGGCGGTGATTACAATGCTTCTGGAAGTGCTGCAAAAGCGATTGGCAACAAATACGTCAAACTCGACCTTTCTGGAAGCACCATAACCAGCATTGGGGAATCCGCTTTCTGCTTTACCAGACTTACCAGCATTACCATACCGGACAGCGTTACCAGCATTGGAGATAATAATGTCTTTTACGGTTGTACCAGCCTTACTACAATAACTGTTGATGCTAATAATAGCACATATAGTTCAGAGAGCGGCGTATTATATAACAAAAATAAAACCACTTTGGTTTCGTATCCAGGAGGAAAACAATGGCCTTTTGCCATACCAAGCAGCGTAACCAACATTGGGGCCAGGGCATTTGGCGATTGCACCAACCTTACGGCCATTGGCATACCAGGCAGCATTACCACCATTTCGGATTCTGCTTTTCTTGGCTGTAAAGGCCTTACCAACGTAGCCATACCAGACAGCGTTACCAAAATTGGAAATTCCGCTTTTCAGGGCTGTACCAGCCTTACCGAAGTATATTTTTTTAAAGCGAATATTCAGATTGCAGATAACGCATTCGGCGTTCTAGGGCAACCCACTGAATATATCGGCGACTTACGAATAAAGTACCTTGTAGGTGGCATAGGGAAATATACAAGGTCAAACGGCGGGATAACGTGGACAAAGGTAGTGTATGGTCGGTAGCGCATAGTAGCCCGGTAACGCTTTGGTGACAGTCACCATTTTTCCCTTGTGTACCTGATTGCAGGGTACACAATATATAGTGGTGGTAACAGCCGAATATAATAAATTTTTTTTTTAACTTTAAAACAAGCGTCTTGCACCTTAACACCGTATATAGGGTAGGGGAACTACTCATGCGCAAAAAACGTGAATTCACTCAAGAAACTTTTTATCATGTTACATCGAGAACCAATGACAAAATCCGAGTTTTCGAGAACAGACTAGGCCGCAAAATAATGTTAATGACCTTGCAAGACGCAAAAGACAAATACCGTTTTATTCTTACAAACTTTTGTGTAATGCCTACCCATATACACCTACTGATAAAACCAAAAGAAGGAACAACCTTATGCCGGATAATACAATGGATAAAAACAAATGCCGCCAAACGCTGGAATAACATACATGGGTCTATAGATCATATATGGGGAGAACGTTACTTTGCCAGAGCCATCAAAGACCAAAACGAATACGACTTTGTAATGAAATACATTGACCATAACGCCGTAATAGTTGGCCTTGCCCCCTGCGGCATGGATGCCGCTGAAATAAGGCTTTAGGTGGAGTTTGCTTGCAAACTCCAAGGTATAAAATCGGCATGGAAGCCGATTTTATACCAGGCGTCCGGGGCTTATTATAAATCAAAAACTTACCCGGTCTTGTAGACTTTTCACCTAACGAACAGCAATC
Organism: Treponema sp.; assembly: GCA_031254385.1. The sequence goes on from JAIRUO010000242.1 coordinate 6,515, forward strand.
ATATATAAAACTTCTATCACCCATACCGCCCATTGTCTCAAGGCTCATACCGCCTAGCCAGCTTGCCTTTATCCTGCAATATTACGGCCCCTATGCTGAAAGCATAGAACGGCTTTATAAGCTCATACCCACAATACCACACTTAGGGGAATCCGTACATTTACGCAATCAGACAATCTACCTTCATTACACAACCGGAACAGCAGACTATTACATTTACGAATATGACGGCGTGGACACCATTTACGGCCTATATCGTTCCACCGTTTTCCCAGAAGAAAATGAATACAGTAAGTTTAGCCTAGCCCAACTAAAAACCAACCCTCACTTAAAATTAGACCTTAGCGGTGCTTGATTAACAAAAAGATAGGAAAGACCAAAAAACAGTGCCTGGCACCAAAAACCACTGTCCAGAGTTTCCCCCGGACAGTTTACTTTTTGCTTTAGGCGGCAAGGAAGCCGCTTGTACCATAGTAACTGTATAACAGCACATATATTAAAAACCGATGATGGAAAAAACCATCATCGGCTATCAACCCTTCCCTGATAATGTCAAAGAACATAGCTAATGAGCAATGAACAATGAACAGTAAGCAATGTAAGATAAACTATCTTTGCTCCCTGCTCATTACTCATTGCTTTAGGCGGCATGGATGCCGCTGTTACCACTGCTTTAGCTGACGAATGTGAAACATTCGTCTAAGCTGAAAATCCGCAGGGATGCGGATTTTCAGCATTGCTCATTTTATTTGCCTAGTTTCAAGACCAGCATATTATTCTTAGGACGTGTAACCAGAAACCCGGCACGCTTGCGGAACCTTAAAAAGATTTCCCCATACTCCATGCTCTCTGTAGTAGCGTCAAATTTCTTAATCTCGATACCCTTGCGGTTGCCGTGGTGTATGCGCTTCGGGTTCATAAAAATCGCAAACGGCTCGCCAGCCTTTATGTCCGCAACCTGCGGAAGGATTGAAACCTCGTGATAAGGGTACAAATCCAATTTTCCCGGCATGGCCTCGGTCGGCCCCCTCCAAATCGGACGGCCATTACTATCCTCTATGCTGGAAATGTGGTTCAACACAGTCTCATTCAGAAACCATGCGCAATCTTTCCGTTCTTCTTTAGGAATTTTGTATACAGCGTCACGAAAGTCTTTCCATGTCAGCTTGTCTAAGGTACTTCCTGCAACAGTTACCTCGGTAACATCGGCGCAGGACATAGCCCCAGTAAACGGATCATCGTCAGCTAACAGGCATTGGCGGTCAAACTCCTGCCCATACGTCTCAATGAATTCGTCAATGAACAATGCCCCCAAATCAATAAAGACATCCTCCTCAAATTCATCAAACCAAGGAATGAACCCGGCCAAAGTGTATGCTTTAAGCTCGACACGCTCTGCGCCTTTGGGCTTGCTCCCCTTAATCTGCTGACCGTAGGCAGTAAGCCAGTGAAGCTGAACTCCGCCCCTGTCCCTAGTCGGCAGGAATATTGACGGGCCCAACATCGGCCTATGCCTGACAAGGTTCATCATCACAGACTTTTTTGCCGCCTCCGTCATAATTTCCGTTTCATAAATAGGGTTGATTAAATATTGGTCGTTAGTAGCCATGTTCCCCATAGGCTCTCCGAGGGTAGCCTTATTAACCGTCCAGCCCCTTTCACCCCAGGCAACGTCTTTAGGGTTGGTCCAGTTATCGGCCTTATAGTTAGGGCTAAATGATAATTCAGCTAACGCCTTGTGGTTTCCAGTCCACGCAGAGGCAATCCCTTTGCCAAGGTTATAAAGCAGTTCACGCTGGGTTAATTCTTTCGGATATTTTACCTGCGTTTTCAATTCCTCACGCAGACTCTTGACAGTCCCTTCCAGAGCCGCAATCTGCGTTGACTGGCTACAGGTAACAGTCTCAAGCGTTTTCGCAATTTCCTCAAGAAGTATTTCCTTGTCCTTAAAATACTCCGCCGCCTTCGCCGGATCGGTAAACCCGGTACTATCAATCGTTTTCATTTGTGCCAATTTCTGCTTAATGGCCATTAACAGTTCGTCCATAAATACGCTCCTATAAGTTATTGATCAAACTTCCCCAAAATAGGGAAGCATTAGGGCCAGACTGACAATTCATTCCTAATTCTTCATTACTCATTCCTAATTCCTCATTCCTCATTTTAGATAAAGCGAAAGGGTTCGCTGGAACATTGCAGATCGAAAACTCTAATAATTCTTGCTTACGGAAAATTAATGAAGTACCGTCCTTAGCAGTTTCCTTATCCGGTATTTCAATCTCCATAACCCGAAACCCCACCGACCCGGCCCGGATAACACCAGCCTTCACCCTTTCGCCGATAGACCACCCAAACGGATCAAAAGATTTATCGTTAAAAACAATCACCCCATGCAAACCGTTTTCATCAACATGAATATTTTCCGCTTTCCCGATAGCCGGAATATGAAAACAGTGCGCCCACTCGATAACCGGATTTTTCACGTATTGAGAAAAATCCCACCCAAGAGGATCAATGCGCTCCCCATACCTATCCAAATCAAAGGTTGAAAATGTCCATGATATACCGCCTATAGTTTTCTCTTTTCTCTTTTCTAATTCCTCATTCCTAATTTGTATTGGCGCAATCAATTCAACATCACCCGAAACTTTTAGCAATCCCGTAGCTTCTTTCCGCACCCCCAAAAAATCCAGCAATACCGAAGCACTAGCCCTCTGGTATTCACCGCTTTTTATTCTAACAATCATACAACCCCCTTCTTTCTTTATTGCTCATTGCTCATTGCTCATTGTTAATTGCTCATTCCTCATTCCTCATTGCTTTAGGCTTTTAGATTGACCGCGAAAGCGGTCTACCTATAGCCGCTGTTTACAATGCTTTAGCTGACAAACGCACAGCGTTTGTCTAAGGTACAAAATCAGCAGGGACGCTGATTTTGTACCATCTTTTTAGCCCTCTTCCCCGATTTAACAAGGTACATTTTCCGGTCATGCGTCTTCTTTGTTTCCCTCTCCGGCCACGGCTTCGCCAGATAATTATCCGAGATAAAAATCAAATCATTCGGGTCCAACAGGCCAAGGTCATGTCCTACCCTCAGAACGCCAATATCGCTTTCCACATTCAGGCGAGCATAGATCATTGATTTTTGGTAATAAACGGTACGCTCCGAAATTTGAAGAAGGCTGGCTATTTCTGCGACTTCCAGACAGTTGCTGATAAGTTTGGCAATTTCAAACTGCTGGGGCGTAAGCACTTTTGGGCGCTCAGGCATTATGCTCCGCAATGCCATCCTTTCATTTACAGATTCAGAAATAAAAGTTTTTCCATCCCTGATACATTCAAGGCCCTCGTTATACTGTTCGATACCATCCAGCTTGTAAATGCAGGAGTTAACGCCGTAATTAATAAAATCCACCCCGTATTCAGCCGGATAATCAACTAACGATATTGCGGCAATGTTCAAATAGGGGAACCGCTCCAACAAAAGGCTCATCATGAACGGCGTCGCACTCTTATAGAACGCAGCCCCTATCATCAAAAGGCGAGGCTTCAATTCGTTGATAAGCACAATAAGGCCGTCTTTGCCCTCGCTGGTAACGGTAATGTTTCTAAACCCCATATCTGTCAATACTTTCTTATAATGTTCGTGCATTTTAGTATGCCTAGTAACAAGCAATGTTCCACCTAACATAATAAGCCCCCCAAATCGTTATCTACCAAATGTTCAATTATTGGTTGCAACTATATTCTGCGGCCTGTACCACACGTCCCCCCAAGGCTTAGGCTCTTTCCCCCTTTCTTTCAGAACGTCATTAATCGTCTTTAGTCCTGCGTTTATTTCTGCTATGTCCCTCCTGCTCTGCGAATCCTCGCTTTCCTGCAATTCCGGTATATCCCAAAGGTCAAACACCCCACGTTCTCTTATCCCAAGCCTGATGAAAAATTGGCTCTCCAAAACTTGCTCAAATTGGCGCAAAACCGGAATCAGCGTATATTTCCAGAACGCCGAATGTTGCTCCGCAGTATCTTTGCCGGACAGCGAAGTAGTCTTATCGCTTATATTTGCGACCCTCGGCGGTATGCCGTACTTTGCCAAAATCGTGTAAAGGTTCCAGCGTTTCAGTTCAAACAGCTTCACCACTTCCGGCGTAAATGACAGCGGCTCAAAGTTAGTCCCCTTGCCAAGAACCGCTATCTTGCGTCCGGCCTTAACCTGTCCGTACTTGCTCTCCCACCGCCTTTCTATTGCGTCAGCCTCTTCCGGCCTCAAGGTCTGCTCTGTTTTCAATATCCCCTGCGGTATCGCATTATTTTTTAACAACTGTGAATTTGCTTTATTCGCATAATAGTCCTGCTCCAGTTCCAATGACAGCGAAGCCATCGGGTTAACCCCCCTAATCGGGTTCCACGGATTCCACTCCCTAAAATGGATCAACTCATCAGACAATATCGGTATCAGCTCAATTCCAGAATGATAGAACCAGCGTCGCCTCTTATTGCCAAAGCCCGTATCAAGGCCCCCGGCCATTTCCGCTTCATGTCGCATATTGCGAGGATCAAGAATAAATATTTCTTTAGGCAAGCCGCCTGAGTAGTCAGGCCCAAACCACCAGAACGCCTCGCCTTCCAAGTACCACCATGCGGCCGTTTCTTTCCAGAAGTCGTATCTGCTTAGGCTTGTATTGGGCCTTCGGAACAAATCATAAACAGTGCCATGCGTCAAATCTTCACCGCCATTTTTAATTGTGAAATCCGCACGGGCAATATTGCGTATCAGGATATTGACCGCAATGTTCACCCATGCGTTTATCAGATAACAATTATTTAAATTGCCTTCACTTTCAAAATTAATAAAATCTTCACAATTATTCAAAAGATTTTCAGAAGAATTGACATTATTTATACTTTTTTCTTTGTTAGGTGATTTTGAGTTTCGCATATTGCGCTTATTGCCGGAAACAAAACTAAATAGGCTCATACCAAAACCACCCCATGCTGAATATCGCTAAATACCGCATAGCGCAGAGCGTCCATAAAGTGATCATTGACTTTGACAATTTCCCCGGCCTCGTCCCGGCAGTAATCCCATATTTCAGAAAGTACGCCGTTGCAGCTTTCGCATACCAAAAACTGCCCACGCTCTATTTTTGCGTTGATAAAATCAATGCCGCTCTCGACAGAGTTGTTTGCCTTTACGCTTCCCGTTATTTCCTGCAGCCGCTCACCACCAGCCGGATCGCAGTACACAGGCATACCCATATCGTCAGGGCAGTCAAGCAAGCCCCTAGCCTTTAGTTCCTCATTAAATGATTGGGTAGTCATGTTAAAAGCGCCGTAATCGCCCAGGACATAAATCACATCATCAAGCCATGCAATTTTCACAAAAGTAATGTTGAGCCCAAAATCCTGCCC
>JAIRUO010000278.1 GCA_031254385.1 Treponema sp.
GGCGTTGACTGGTAATAATTGATATGTTCCGGCGCAGGATAATTTTACTGTACGCAGTAACAGTAGCCCGCCTTTAGGTGGGCGTGTGCGCCGCGGCCAGTATGTTTTTTCTGCCCCGCTCCCCGCTCCGGCGCTTACCTGCTGATTCATGACAAATGCATTTACCTTGCTTATACGTAACAGGAAGAGGCAATCCGCCAGAGGGTAGCCGGCGGGTGGCAAATAAATTTGGAGTTCCCCGCCAAAGCAGACCAGCGAAAAAAAGCAGCCCGAAGGGCTGACCTTAATAGGCAGAAAAAGCCTGACCACTTAATTTAGGAATATAATATATTGATTTTAGTATAACTTCCTAAAATTAAGTGGTCAGGGAGGCTGCGGCGGCGGACTCTACAAGCTTATTTGCCGCCCGCCGGCTACCCTCTGGTGGATTGATAGTTCATGTTCATATAAAAAAAATAAATGCATTTACCCTGGTTTACAGGACTCGACAAGGGTTTATGAAAGTTGTAACTTTAATATATAAATGTTTTAACCCAATATAAGAAGGGATAGAATAATGAGTAAAACTGTTTTCGTGGTTGATGACAGCGCCACAAATTTGGCTATGGCGGAAAGAGCGCTGGGCGATGGTTACCGAGTGTTGACATTCTCGTCTGCGGATAAAATGTTTCCAGTTCTACAAAAAGTTATACCCGACCTGATATTGCTGGATATTGAAATGCCGGGCACGAACGGATTTGAAGCGATGAGGCAGCTAAAAGCAATTGATACACTTTCAAAGATTCCTATTATATTTTTATCTGCTCTTAACGATGCTGAAAACGAAGCTTATGGCATTGAGCTAGGTGCTGCGGGTTTTATAGCAAAGCCTTTTTCAGAGTCTGAACTGTTGGATAAGATAAAGCCCTTAATTTAACTTTTGGATATGACATGTACCGGCATGGAGACGCATTTAATTATTCTGACATAAATGGTAATAATTTCAAAAAGGTAGTGCCATTGGCACTCTTTGTCATCTTTTTGCTGGCTGCGTTTTCCTCATGTGCTCCCACTTCCCACTCCTCGCTCCCCGAGGCGACACTGTCGCCCCCTCACTCCCCATTTGCTTCGTTCCGTGAGGTTCCTGGCATTACGACTGAAGAAATTGCCGCCATAGAAGCGTTGCAACAGTCCGTATTGCAGAAAGAGAACGGGGCTTTTGTCTACGCAATGACCCTGTCAACCGAAGCGTTCTTAACAGAAAGCGGCGTTGACGGATACACAGCTTTGTTTTGCGAATGGCTGACAGAGCTTTTTGGTATACGGTTTCAGCCCGAGCTATATTTATGGGGCGATTTGGTTGAAAAATTAAATGCTGGTGAAATTGATTTTGCAGGCAACATAACGCCCACCGAAGAAAACTTGAAGAATTATCACATGACCGACCCTGTTGCCGAGCGGCAGTACAAAACAATTTGGATTGAGGGAAGTCCTGCCCTTGCCCGAAATACGCTAGCGCGTCGGCTGGTGTTCCTGGAAGGCACCGCCAACGCTGCCAAAGTTGCATCCGTAACGGAGAGCGGTTCTTATGAAGCAATATTTGTCAGTAACTATGATGAAGTTTACCGTCTCCTTGAAAACGGAGAAGCAGATGCTTTTGTCGGAGACAGTGCAGTGGCGCTGTCCTTTGACATTTACGACAATACGTATGTCGAAGATTTTTTCCCGTTGATCTTTAGCCCTGTTTCTATGACAACGGCAAAGTCCGCGCTCTTGCCCATTATATCGGTTGTTACAAAGGCGCAACGAAACGGTGCCTTGCCCTATCTGAGCCATTTATTCAATCTGGGGTACCAGAAATACATGAAGTATAAACTGTTCATGCAGCTTAGCGACAAGGAGCGCGAGTACATTGCAAGCCACCCCGTTATACAGGTCGTTGCTAACTACGACAATTTCCCCGTCTGTTTCTATAATACCCGCGAGGGGGGATGGCAGGGAATCTTTTTTGACTTGATAGATGAAATAGCGGCGATTACCGGTAGCTCTTTCAAACTTATAAACGAAAATGACGCGGACTGGCCGGTTATCTATGAGTTGGTAAGAAGTGGGGAGGCATCTTTAATAGCTGATTTGACCTGGACTCAGGAGCGGACTAATTATTTTATCTGGCCGGAATCAGGACCGCTGCCGGATTATCTTGCGCTAGTTTCCAAATCGGAATACCGCAATATTACAATCAATGAAATTCGGAACACAAAGGTGGGGGTTGCCCGGGGTACTGTCTACGCCTCCAATTTTAGACAATGGTTTCCGGATCATCCGAACACAATCGAATATGAAAACATGAACATGGCAATCGCCGCCCTGGAACGCGACGAAGTTGACCTGGTGATGTCCAGCCAGAGAAGGCTTATGTACGTAACACATTACCTTGAGCTTCCTGGTTACAAGACAAATATAATTTTTGACCAGCCCCTACAAACCTTATTTGGGGTGAACAAGAACGAAGAGGCTCTGTGTTCCATTATTGATAAAACGCTCAAGATAATTGATACCGATGGAATATCCGAACGCTGGATGCGCAAGACCTACGATTACCGGGCTAACGTGGCGGAGGCGCAGTTGCCCTGGCTTATAGGCGCGTGCATTCTGTCATTGGTAGTAGTGGGCCTGATACTGGTTTTGTTTTTCCGGGGCCGCAAAGAGAGAAAACGTCTAATAAAAGAAGAAGCTATGGTAATGGCAAGGGAGGCCGATGAGCGGACAAAAATAATGCTTGATTCCACTCCCCTCAGTTGTACCCTTATAGATAGAGACTATAAAATTATTGACTGCAACAAAGAGGCAGAAAGGCTGTTCGGCATATCAAGCAAGCAGGAATTTGCCAACAGGTTTTTTGATACTGCCCCTGAGTATCAACCGGACGGCCAAAAATCCAGGGACAAAGCTTATTCTTTTTTTAAAAAGACCTTTGAGGAGGGCTATGCCAATGTTGAGTGGCAGCACCTAATCAACGGCGAATTGGTACCCTGCGAGGTGTTGCTTGTTCGTGTCAAATATTACGATGATTATATTATCGCGGGATACACACGCGACTTGCGCGAGTTAAGAAGCTCAATAGCAAAAATGCGCGAAGCCGATGAGCGCGCACAAATCATATTTGGCACCGCTCCGTTTGCCAGTTGTATGTTTGACAAAGACTTTAACATGATTGACTGCAATCAGGAAATAGTGAATATCTTTGGAATACCGGACAAAGAGTTTTTTAGAACCAGACATGCTGAATTGTATCCAGAATATCAGCCTGATGGAGCATTGTCCAGCGAGGTTGTAGCTAACAATGTCCGTATAGCGCTTAAAGAAGGCTATCACCATTTTGAATGTATGCACCGGAAACTTTCGGGCGAAGCTCTGCCTGTCGAAGTGACTTTAGTGCGCGTTAAGTACAAGGGGGATTATGTAATAACATCGTATTTGAGGGACTTAACCGAACAAAAGGCAATGGTACAGCTTGCGAAACAGCAGGCAGAAGCCGAAGCCGCTAACCGCGCCAAATCGTCATTCTTGGCCAACATGAGTCACGAAATGCGTACCCCCATGAACGCCATAATCGGGCTTACCGACTTGATGCTGGAAGATGATACCGTACCGGCAGATGTCAAAGAGACGCTAATAAAGATAAATACCGCGGGTTCCACGCTGATGGGGCTTATCAACGATGTGCTGGATATTTCCAAAGTTGAAGCAGGCAAGGTGGAACTGATACCAGTACAATACGAGTTTGCGAGCTTCCTAAATGACATTATCACCCTTAACAGTATACGCATTGGGGAGAAGCCCATCACATTCAAACTCGACCTTAACGAGGGTCTTCCCTGTACCCTGTTTGGAGACGACCTCCGCATAAAACAGATATTGAATAATCTTTTAAGCAATGCTTTCAAATACACCAGAGAAGGAAGCGTTACGTTAAGCGTGAAGTCCCAGATGGAGGGCATCAACGAAAGCGCAAACTCGGATGCCACTCCCCACTCCCCACTCCCCACTCCCCATTCTGTATTGATTACTTTCTGCATCAGCGACACGGGCATTGGCATACGAAAAGAAAACATAGAGAAAATCTTTTCCGCTTATAATCAGGTAGACACCCGCGCCAACCGTAAGATAGAGGGAACTGGTCTGGGGTTAAGCATAACCAAAACGCTTGTAGAGCTGATGGACGGGGAAATAACAGTAGAAAGCGAATACGGAAAAGGGACAATAGTCCATGTGCGCATACGCCAGGGTTTTGTCAACAATAAGACTATAGGCAAAGAAACAGTGGAAAGTCTGAGCAGCTTCCGCTATTCGGACGATAAGAAGCTGTCATCCAAAAAGCTGGTACGGATGGATTTAAGCAATACCAAGGTGTTGGTGGTTGATGATTTTCCCATGAACCTTGATGTAGCCGCCGGGATGCTGGGTAAGTACAAGATGCAGGTAGACTGTGTAATGTCTGGAAAGGAGGCGGTTGACCTTATCGCCGCCGGGGACCCGGTATACAGCGCCATTTTTATGGATCACATGATGCCAGAGATGGACGGCATAGAAGCGACAAAGCTGATTCGTGCGTTAAACACGGATTACACAAAGAATATACCGATTATCGCGTTGACCGCTAACGTGGTCGTAGGGAACGAGCAGATGTTTTTGGACAACGGCTTCGACGCGTTTTTACCAAAGCCCTTTAACGCGATGAGCCTGGATAAAATAGTCCGGCAATGGGTAGACAAATGAGGAGTGAGAAATGAGCAATGAAAAGGGAAAAATGAAAACTGAGGAATCAGGAATTATGGATAGGAAGGATTTTTTTGTTTGTTTTCTTTCATTCTTCACTAATCATTTCTCATTTCTCATTTGTATTTGTATTTTTATTTTTTCTTCCTGCGCTCAAATGACCGCCCCTACTCCCCACTCCCCATTCCCCACATTCAGGGATATTCCTGGCGTTACGGCAGAGGAAATCGCTGCCATAGAAGCATTGCAACAAACTGTACTGCAAAAGCAAAGTCATTCCCTTATATTCGGGACGCCCTTAAACACAGAAGCGTTCATTGACGTTGGCGGTAAATTCGGAGGCTATATCGCCCTGTACTGCGATTGGCTCTCCGAGCTGTTCGGTATACAGATTACGCCTGAGATTTTTTTTTTGTGCGATATGCTTGATAAATTGAATTCCAGGGATCTTGATTTTGGCATAGTGAGGGGCAGAGAGGAACTTCGGAATGAGTATTTCGTAACCGATTCCATTGGCCAACGCATGATAATAATGATGCGGGTTAAAGGCAGCGAGGATCTCCTTAAAATTAGCACGAGCCGCCTGCCGCGTTACGCCTTTATACAAGCATCAAGCACCTACGATATGGTTTCCGATGCGCTGGCAAGCGACAGCTACGAAGCCGTCTTTGTCGCTAATTATCAGGCCGGTTACGATATGCTTAAAAATGGGGAGGCCGATGCCCTTATAGAAGCCAATATCATTGAGGGTGCCTTTTTAAATTATGACGACGCGTATCCCGAAACATTCCTGCCCCTGCTTTTCAATCCTATAGTCATGATAACAGCCAATGAGGAGCTTGAACCCATCATTTCGGTTGTAACAAAGGCGTTGCAAAACGGCGCTATGCCCTATCTGATCCGTTTATACGAAGATGGATACCGGGATTATCAGAAACATAAAATGTCCACGCAGCTCAGCGACAAGGAACGGGAATACATTGCCAGCCACCCAGTTGTGCCATTCGTGGCAAACTACGACAATTATCCCGTCTGTTTCTATAACACCCGCGAGGGGGAATGGCAGGGAATGTTTTTTGACCTGATTGATGAAGTAACAAATATCACCGGTCTTTCTTTTAATATTATTAACAAAAGTAACGATGACTGGTCAATTATTTATGAAATGGTAAAAAGCGGGGAAGCGTCTTTAGCCGCCGAAATGGTCAGGGCTCCGGAACGGGAAGCTTATTTTATATGGCCGGAGACGGGAATGCCGCCCGATTATTTTGCGCTTATTTCCAAGTCGGATTATCGAAATCTAACTATCAATGAAATTATGGATGCAAAGGTAGGGCTGGCCCAGAATACGGTCTATGCCAGCACCTTCAAATACTGGTTCCCGAATCATACGAAGACCGTTGAGTATGAAAATATGGATAAGGCCGTCTCCGCATTGCAGCGTGGCGAAGTTGACCTGGTAATGTCCACCCAAAGAAGGCTTATGTATGTGACGCATTTCCTTGAGCTTCCCGGCTACAAGACAAACATGATCTTTGACCAGCCCTTACAAAGCTTATCCGGGGTAAATAAAAACGAAGAGCTATTGTGTTCTATTATTGATAAAGCGCTCAAGGTAATTGACACCAGTGGAATCTCCGACCGCTGGATGCGCAGGACCTACGATTACCGTGCGATAGTGGCGGAGGCGCGGCTGCCCTGGTTTATCGGGGCGAGCGTCCTGTCTTTGGCCGTACTGGGTCTGATACTGATCATGTTCTTCAGAAACCGCAACGAAGGAAAACGGCTCGCGAAACTGGTGACAGAAAAGACATCTACTCTTACGGCGATCCTTGACGCCACACCGGATTTAATATTCTGCAAAGATTTAAATTCGTGTTTTACGGAATGTAACAAAGCCACAGAAAAACATTTTAAACGTCCCAAGTCCGATATCATCGGCAAAGACAACTCGCAAGCTTTAAGCGCGCCCTCTGAATTGGCGGCTCAGTATACAGCTGATGACAAAAGAACCATTGACGAAAAACAGGTGTTTGCTTTTGAAGAATACATACCGTCCCCCGGCGGAGAACTGATGCTTTTCGAGATAATAAAAACACCCCTTATTCAGGACGGCGAAGTAACAGGGCTTGTGGCCATGGCACGTGATATTACCAAGCGCAAGGCTGCGGAAGACGAAGCGAAGAGGGCTTCCTCCGAGGCGATGAAGGCTTATGCAGAAGCTGAGGTCGCCTCAGAAGCGAAAAGCCGCTTTATCGCAAACATGAGCCACGAAATGCGTACCCCGATGAATGTCATCGTAGGGCTTACTGACTTGATGTTAGAGGAAGAGGGCGTTCCGGGCAAGGCCAAAGAGATGCTGAAAAATATAAACACCGCTGGCAATACCCTTATGGGGCTTATCAATGACGTGCTTGATATTTCCAAGATTGAGGCGGGCAAGATGGAATTAAAGCCGGTGCAATACGATGTGGCAAGCCTCTTAAATGATATTATTACGCTCAATGTGATACGCATCGGAGAAAAGCCCATCGTATTCAAGCTCGACCTTAACGAAGACGTTCTGCCCCGCACTCTATTGGGCGATGATTTGCGCATAAAACAAATATTGAATAACCTTTTAAGCAATGCCTTCAAATACACAAAGGAGGGAACTGTTTCTTTACGCATAGAGTGCCAGATTGAGGGCACCAACGAAAGCGCAAACTCGGATGCCACTCCCCACTCCCCACTCCCCACTCCCCATTCCCTATCCGTATGGGTTACTTTATGCGTTAGCGACACTGGCATAGGCATACGCAAAGAAGACATGGCAAAGCTCTTTAGCGATTACAATCAGGTTGATACCCGTGCCAATCGGGAAATCGAAGGTACGGGACTGGGGCTTAATATTACAAAAAAGTTTGTTGATCTGATGGACGGAGAAATAACGGTTGAAAGCGAGTACGGCAAAGGGACATCCTTCCTTGTGCGTATACGCCAGGGCTTTGTTACCGATGCGCTCATAGGCAAAGAAACCGTGGAGAGTCTGCGTAGTTTTTGGTACACGGACAAAAAGAGGCAGGCTCAGAAAAAGCTGGTTAGGCATGATTTAAGCTACGCGAGGGTACTAGTGGTGGATGATTTCCCCATGAATCTTGATGTGGCTGTCGGGATGCTAAAAAAGTACAAAATGCAGGTTGACTGCGTACTGTCTGGACAGGAAGCCGTTGACCGCATAGCCGCAGGAGAACCTGTTTATGATGTTATTTTTATGGATCACATGATGCCGGGAATGGACGGCGTAGAAGCGACATTATTGATTCGTAAATTAGGCACGGAATACGCAAAGAACATACCCGTCATAGCGTTGACTGCCAATGTTGTTGCGGGTAACGAGGAGATGTTTTTAAAAAATGGTTTTAATGCGTATTTACCCAAACCATTCAATGTGATGAGCCTTGATTCCATAATCCAGCAGTGGGTGAGGGATAAGGCAAAAGAAAAATGAGGAATGGGAAATGAGGAAATCGTTCATTTTTTACTGTTCATTGCTCATTGTTAGCTGTGTCCCTACTCCCAACTCTCCGTCCACTGCACTCATTACCCCATTCGCTTCCTTCCTCGACATTCCCGGCATTACGGCAGAAGAAATCGCCGCAGTTGAAGTTCTGCAGCAAGCGGCACAGTGGCAGCAAAACTACGCCTTTATTTACGGAACGACTCCCAACTCCGAATCTTTTATCGGCGATGATGGGGAATTGCACGGCTTTACCGCCTTGTTTTGCGAATGGATGACGGATCTGTTTGGCATAAGGTTTAGACCAAAGATCTACAGTTGGGGTGATTTAATCAGCGGCCTGGAAAGAGACGAAATAGATTTTACCGGCGAGCTAACCCCAACGGAAGAACGCCGTGAAATCTACTTTATGACCAGCGCGATCGCCGAGCGTACTGTAAAGTATTTCAGAATACAAGACAGCCCATCTTTCGAAGAAATAGCGCGGTTGCATCCACTGCGTTACGCTTTTTTGACAGGTACTACTACATGGCAGGCAGTAACCGCCTCTTTCTTGGACTTTGATTACGAGACTGTTTTTTTAGACGACAGCTCTCTTGTATACGATTTGCTAAAAAGCGGTCATATCGATGCTTTCTTTAACGAAGGTCCCGGCGAATACATCTTTGACGTTTACGGTGATGTTATAAGCTATTCATTTGTCCCGCTCATCTTCGAGTCGGTTTCGCTTGCCACACACAATGTGGCACTTGTACCAATAATCTCTCTTTTGCAAAAGGCAATATTAAGCGGTGGCAGGGCTTATATCTCACAACTATACAATCAGGGTCACCTTGATTATCTAAGGTATAAATTGAATATGCGTCTTAGCGCTGAGGAACTCGCTTATCTGGAGAATAACTCTGTTATCCGGTTGGCGGCCGAATACGATGGCTATCCTGTAAGTTTTTACAACAGCTACGAAAAAGAATGGCAGGGCATCGCATTTGACATACTATACGAAGTAGGCCAACTTACCGGGCTTAAGGTCGAGGTGGCAAATAGGTTGGATACGGAATGGCCCCAATTGCTAGAAATGCTCAGAAACGGCGAGGCCGCCATGGTAACGGAACTTTTACATACCGATGACCGTGAGGGGCTGTATATATGGACGAAAAACAATATCCTTTCGGATAACTTTGCGCTTATATCCAAATCTGAATATCCTAATTTAGGCTTAAACGATATAATGAACGCGAGAGTGGCCTTAAGAAAAGATACCGCTTATGCAGAGTTGTTTCACAAATGGTTTTCTGGCCATGCACATACTTTTGAATATTCAAGCCATGCCTACGCCTTCGAGGCACTTATGAAGGGTGAGGTTGATGTGGTTATGTCCGATCGCAAGGAGCTTCTTTACTTTTCAAACTATCACGAGCTTCCAGGCTACAAAGTAAATTTGGCATTTAACCGACTGGCTGAATCTACCTTCGGCTTTAACCTGGACGAAGGCATACTTGCCGGTATTATTGATAAAACGCTTTTGCTTATAGAAGTGGACGCCATATCCAGCAATTGGATATACAAAACTTACAATTACAGGTCAAAAGTGCTGGAGGCGCAGCGTCCCTGGCTGTTCGGCGCTATCGGTCTTTCTTTGGCTGTTCTTGTACTGATACTGATTTTGTTTTACAGAAAACGCAGCGAGGGAAAGCTACTTGAAAAAGTAGTGAAGGAAAAAACTTCTTTTATTACAACTATCCTTGACACCACTCCGGATCTAATATTTCGCGTTGATATTAACTCGCGTTTTACTGAATTCAATTCAAGTATGGAAAAACATTTTAACATCCGTAAACAGGATATACTCGGTAAAGACACAAACTCTTTGGGGGTGCGTTCGGATTTGGCCGCCCAGTATATGGTCATGGACAGAAAGGTTTTCAACGAAAACCAGACAATCGCTTATGAAGAAATAATTCCGTCTCATGATGGAAAGCAGTTACTTTTCGAGACCATAAAGACTCCCGTTATACAGGACGGCAAGCTAACCGGGCTTGTGGGTATGGCCAGGGACATAACCCGGCGTAAGAGCGCGGAGGAAGAAGCTTTGAACGCTTCTAGGGCAAAAAGTCGTTTTATCGCGAACATGAGCCATGAAATGCGTACGCCGATGAACGTGATCGTAGGGCTTACAGACTTATTGCTGGAAGAAGGATCTGCCAACATTAAGGAAACGCTGGAAAAAATAAACACCGCGGGTACTGCCCTTATGGGGCTTATCAACAATGTGCTTGATATTTCTAAGATTGAGGCGGGCAAGCAGGACTTAAATCCGGTGCAATACGATGTGCCAAGTCTGTTAAACGACATCATTACACTTAACATTATACGCATTGCGGATAAACCTATTACATTCAAGCTGGAAATTGAAGATAAATTTCCCTGCACTCTTTTTGGTGATGATTTGCATATAAAACAAATACTGAATAATCTTTTGAGCAATGCCTTTAAATACACGGAAAAGGGAACCGTAACGTTAAGAGCCGGCTGTCAGTGGGACGGTACGGCATTGGCTGCACCTAATGACCTGTGGGTATCCTTTTCTGTAAGCGACACAGGTATAGGCATACGCAAGGAAGATATGGCGAAACTGTTTACAGAATACAACCAGGCGGACACCAGTGCCAACCGTAAAATTGAAGGTACCGGTTTGGGCTTGAGCATTACCAAGAAGATAGTGGAGCTGATGGGTGGGGAAATATCGGTAGGAAGCGAGTACGGCAAAGGAACTACCTTCCATGTGCGCATACGCCAGGGCTTTATTACAGATATGCCCATAGCAAAAGAAACCGTAGAAAGCCTGAACAACTTCCACTATTTGGATGAAAAGAAGCAGGCGCGGGTAAAGCTGATACGGCCGGACTTAGGCTACGCCAGGGTACTGGTGGTGGACGATTTCCCCACTAATCTGGACGTGGCCGTCGGGATGCTTCGCAAATACAAGATGCAGGTGGACTGTTTAGATAACGGTCAGGATGCCGTAAGCCGCATTGCCGCTGGGGAACCAGCATACAATGCTGTTTTTATGGATCACATGATGCCCGGGATGGATGGAATTGAAGCGACAAAGATGATTCGTGCCTTAGGCACAAAATATGCGAAAGAGATACCGATTATAGCATTGACCGCCAACGCGGTAGCCGGGAATGAGCAGATGTTTTTGGACAACGGGTTTAATGCTTTTTTACCCAAGCCTTTCAACGCTATGACCTTGGATTCCATAGTCCAGCGATGTGTTAGGGATGAGTCAAAAGAAAAGTGAGGAGTGAGAAATGAAAAATGGACAATTAACAATAACTAAAATAACCCATGCCCAGTTCCCCCATCTTATTTATTTTTTACTGTTCATTTTTCACTGTTCATTGCTCATTGTAAGCTGCGCCCCCACTCCCTACTCCCTATTCCCCACTCCCAACACAACATCTCCATTCAATACATTTCAGGATATACCCGGTGTTACGGCGGAGGAAATAGCAGCCATAGAAGCGTTGCAAAAAAAGGATGGGGCTTTAATATTCGGAGGGAACCTAACTACCGAGCTTTTCTTAACAGAAGACGGAGAGGTCAACGGATTCACTGCCTTATTTTGCGAATGGCTAACCGAACTTTTCAGCATACCCTTTCAACCTGAAATCTACGTGTGGAATGATATGCTTGATAAATTTAACGACGGTAAAGTTGATTTTATAGGCAGCCTGACGGCAACCGAAGATCGAATGAAAATTTACTATATGACCGACACCATAGCCGAACGCCAGTTCAAAATGATGCGGCTTAGAGGAAGCCACGCCCTTGATCAAATCGCGCAGGAACGCCTACCCCGGTATGCGTTCCTGGAAGGTTCCAACATAGCTAACACCGTAGCCTCAGTAACGGAAAGCGGCACTTATGAAACAATACGGGTTAGCGATATTGAAGATGCTTATCAAGCCCTAAAAAACGGTGACGCAGACGCTTTTATCGGAGGAAGCGTTACGGTAGATTTTTTTATTGCCAGCGATGTGTATACAGAAGATTTTTTCCCGTTGATTTTCAGCCCGGTTTCCATGGCGACTGCAAACCCAGAACTAAAGCCTATCATATCGGTTGTTGACAAGGCGCTGCATAACGGTGCCATGCCCTATCTAAACCATTTACACAACCAAGGTTATGAAGCGTATAAAAAAATGGCCTTCTTATCGCAGCTCAGCATGGAAGAGAGGGCATATCTGCAAAATAGTTCTACAGTACCGATAGTGTATCAATATTTCAATTACCCGATAACTTTTTACAACCCCTATGAAAAAAAATGGGAGGGCTTCGCCCTTGATATAATAAAGGAAATTGAAAAGCTCACCGGGCTTAGCTTTCAGATCGTTAATGACGAGAACACGCAATGGCCTGTTATGATGGAAATGCTGGAGAGCGGGAAGGCGCATATAGTTCCAGACCTTGTTTACAGCCCTGAACGTGCGGACCGTTTCATTTGGCCGGAAAGTACGTTTATGACAGATCAATACGCGCTTTTGTCCAAATGGAGTTATCCTAATCTAAGCATCAACGAAATATCTTATACACGGGTAGGTCTGATAATAAATACCGCTCATGCTGAATTGTTTCGCGCTTGGTTTCCGAACGCTTCCTATATCACGGAGTATGGCAGTACTTATGATGCTTTTCTCGCGATGGACAAAGACGAAGTGGATGTGGTTATGGCAGGCAGAAGCAGGGTTCTCGC
>JAIRUO010000008.1 GCA_031254385.1 Treponema sp.
CCTTTTGTGATCGGAAGAAAAAATTGGCTGTTCAATCAAAGCCCTGACGGAGCGGAGAGCTCCTGCAGCATGTACTCACTGATTCAAACAGCAAAGCAAAACGGGCTTGTCCCAATAGAATATCTTACCGCTCTTTTTAAAAAGCACCGCTTGTTACTTCATCCGAAGATTGGGTAAAACTCCTGCCCTGGAATATTTTTACCACTTGAGTTGATGGGAATGGCGAATCCGGCTATTTGTTGGAGAAGGAAAGTAGATGGGGGTTGTTTTGACGGATACGTAGTTTTCCAGCTTGATATATCCCTTCGCCGCCAGCATCTTCACCGCCGTCACGAATGTCTCTTCCATCACGCCCTTCAGCAGGCTTCCCCCGGAAGTCGCTCAGCGTCCGGCTTGAGCATAGTACGCTTTTCTCGTTAGGGGGGATTTTTTGTAAAAAAGGCTATTTCTACTTATTGGACAGCCCCTAATGTACTTAGGGCTATGCCTGGAATTAATGTCTTTAAAAAATGCGGTGGCGTAGCCATAAAATCGGTGTAAAAGCCACCACCTTTGGTGGTGAATAGCCGATTTCAAGTAATTTTTTACTGATTTTTTAATTTTTTCTTGACTCAATCCAAATAATATGTATAATACAAATAGGTTGTATAATCTAGTTTATTTGAATTGTTCAGATAATTTGGATTTTAGGGTCAAATAATTACAAGAGGGAGCAAGAGTTTTATGAGTGACAGTGGACCTTATTTTGAAAAAACAGCTACTGGAACGTCCTTATATGTAAGGCATTGGCTTGATGAATATAGTAATGAGCCCAGTAAAAAAACAATGGTATCAGAAAAATTAAGTGTCATTTTTTCAAAAGAGTCAGAATATAGGACGCTGGTTCTCAAGGAAAACAATTTTGTTGCCATTTTCAGAGAAAAAATAAGAAGGAAACGCCTAGAATATCTTAAGATGTTCCTCATGGAAATTGATCCGGATAGATATAGTGGGGTGAATTTTGACAATTGGAAATAAAGCAATAGTTTTGTATGATCAAGGAGCGCACATGAAAGATTTAAACGGTAAAGAAATTGACTTTGAGGACGAAGACCTTTTTCCTTCTGAGTTTATGATGCCTAAAAGAAATCGCCAGGGCGCAGAAAAAATCCATAGCACCTTTGAAGAAAAAAGTGAAGATGAGGTGGCGGAAGATATTTCTGAATGTATGCGCTCAATGAATGCTATCTTAGAATGATTTAGTTATTAAGACTATCACTCTACGCTAAAAATATTTTTAAAACTGCTCTGTTTCAGATAGGTGATGGGAAAGGAGGTTTTTTATATGAATCTGGGTGAAGCTTTATTGAATGATTATGCTTATTGTCAGAAAAATGATTCATATATTCTTGACAAAAATGGCTGGTTTGAGAAAGCAAAAATGAATGAAACGCTTGCGTATATACAGCGCCAGGTAATCAATGCGTATCGGAATCAAGACAAATCAGGGAAAATTTTGTCTTCGGGTTGTATTTATATAGATATGGTGGGGCTTGCGGATGTTCTGTTTCGCTATTCAAGGGATGTATTTGGGCAGAAAAGGCTGGAATTCCAAATTGAAAGTCTCACAAAAAATGATCTAAATAAGAGAGAATTGCTTATAAAGAATTTGTCCGTTTTTGGCTGCCGTACCAGTTCTTCTGAACCTTATTTCTATCGCAAAATAGGCTATTTGTTTTATTGGTTTTCAATGATCAAACCGTTTCACCTTGATTTAACTAAGGTTGATATAACTAAAATTCCTAACCCCATGAAATTTTATTTCAATGAATATACAACTTATGCGCTCTTAAAGAAAATTGTAGATTACCATAAAGAAAATAATAAAAAGTTCCAACTAACTATTCATGATGATAAATATCAATTACGGTATTTCTTGTACGATCTTCATTATCGTGATTTATCCAGATCTTCCTTGGAATTTTTTCTAAAACAATATATTGTTCCTGTGGAAAACGAAGAAGAAAGGAAGTAGTATTCATAAATACCGTGTAGGGAAGCCACGATCCTGACGCACACTAAAGAAGGACAAAGGAGGCCGCCCATGGCAGAAGCAAACGACAGCGGCAGCAAGATAGAGATTCTTATCCGCGCAAGGTACCCATTAATCTACGTGGTGTCCTTTGAAGAAGGCCGCGTAGTCGGGCGTCTCAAAGACCTCGCCGACGACCGGAAGAAGCAGCTTTTCAGCTGGACCATCACCAACGGCCTTGAGCTTCCCGACGGCTCCCGCATAACCGAGCTAAAGGACCCGCTAAAGGTTTTAGAGTACATCATGCAGAGCGATGCCAACGCCTTGTTCATACTCCACGACTACCACCATTACCTGAACGATCCCGTAGTGGTAAGGAAGCAGCGCGACCTGGCCCGTGCCCTAAAGATAAGCCGCAAAAATATAATTTTCCTGTCGCCGGTACTAAAAGTCCCCACGGAACTGGAAAAGGAGATAGCGGTCATAGACTATCGGCTGCCCGACAAAGAAGAGCTGGCAGAGATAATCAGAAGGATAACCGCGAGCCTTGACGAAAGCGGCGGCCTTGAAGTGCTAAAATCGCCCGAAAAGCTGGAAAAGACTGCCGAGGCAGCCATGGGCCTGACTGCCGAAGAAGCGGAGAATGTCTTTGCCAAAAGCCTGGTAGAAAAAGGGCAGTTCGACATAGCAATAGTCCTTTCCGAAAAGGAACAGATAATACGGAAATCCGGGGTGCTGGAATACTACCACGCAAGCGAAAAGATGCAGGAAGTAGGCGGGCTTGAAGAACTAAAAGACTGGCTTGCCAAGCGCGGGAAGGCGTTTACCCCCAAGGCGCGCGAATTCGGCCTTCCTGAGCCAAGGGGAATACTGCTATTGGGAATTCCCGGGTGCGGCAAGAGCCTTACCGCTAAGGCCATTGCCGGAATGTGGCAGCTCCCCCTGTTAAAGTTGGACGTGGGGAAGGTATTTTCCAGCTATGTCGGGAGCAGCGAAGAAAACGTGCGGCGTGCCATACAGACAGCGGAGTCGATAGCGCCGTGCATACTCTGGCTTGACGAGATGGAGAAGGGATTTTCCGGCCTCGGCTCGTCGGGGATGACAGACGGCGGGACAACGGCCAGGGTGTTCGGGACCTTCCTGACCTGGCTCCAGGAGAAAAAAACCGCCGTATTCGTGGTTGCTACAAGCAACAACGTAAGCCAGCTCCCTCCCGAACTACTGCGAAAAGGGCGCTTTGACGAGATATTCTATGTTGACCTGCCCTCAAAGGAAGAGCGCAAGGAGATAGCAAGGATACATCTGGAAAAGCGGAGGCGCGGGGTAGAAGGCTTTGACCTTGAAAAGCTGGCCAGCAAGACGCACGGCTTTTCCGGTTCCGAAATAGAAGAAGTAATAATATCGGGGCTGTACGACGCGTTCAACCGCGACCAAGAGCTTAAGCAGGAGCACCTGGAACAGGCAATTAAGACAATGATACCCTTATCGCAGACAATGGAAGAGCAGATAAAAGTGATTCGGGACTGGGCAAAATTGCGGGCGCGAAGGGCGAGCAACATACACTGGGAAGAAGAAGGCGGCTCAGTACGCCAGTTGGAGATATAAGGGGGAAATGAAAATACACCGTCTGTTGCCGGTATCACGCGCAAACGGCCCCGGCCCCCGGTTTGCAGTATGGGTTCAGGGCTGTTCCCGCAGCTGCCCCGAATGTTTTAACCCACTGACCCATGACCTTCATGGAGGGTATGAGCTTAGCGTCTCAGAAATAATCAGTCAGATACCTATTGGCGAAGTCAACGGCATCACGGTATCCGGGGGGGAACCCTTTGAACAGCCGGATGATCTTGCGGCGCTGCTTGAGGAAACAAGCCAAATGGGGCTTAACAGCCTGGTTTATACCGGGTTTACCTATGAAGAATTGAAAAGCCAGAATGTCTGCAAGGTAGAAAAATGCCTTTCGCTAATCCATATACTTATAGACGGGGCATATAAAAAAGAAATACCGCCAAAAATGCCCCTTACAGGTTCAGGAAACCAGCGGGTACTGCAGCTATGCCATGGGACAATAGCAAAAATCTATACGAAAAACGATTTAGAAACAGACGGATTCTTTGACGGGGAGCTAATCATCGACCAGACCGGCGCTGTGACGGCAACGGGGACTATTAACAGCTATTTTTTACAAAATTTGTAGATTATTTCCCTTGCGCGTGGTATACTGCGAAAGGCAATGAACAGAAATTTACTTGGTAAGGGCTGGGCGTTCCCCGTTTCTCCCGATATCAAAGGAAATGTCAAATCTTCTCAATACGAAAAGAGTATCGAAGAATCCATCAGGATAATCCTCAGCACCACCCCTGGAGAACGGCTTATGCACCCGGACTTTGGCTGCATGATCAACGAGATGGTATTTGCCCCTAACCGGCCCCAGTCCATAACCCAGGCGGAGCATTATGTGCGGGAAGCCATATTGCGGTGGGAACCGCGAGTAATCTTAAAAGAAGTCAAGGGAGAGCCTGATCCCGATAAAGACACAGTAGTCAATATCAGAATCCACTATGAAATACGATCGGTTAATACATTTTTTAATATGGTGTATCCTTTTTATTTAGAGCGAGGCGAAATTGATTCCAAAAAACAACTTGGATGACAGAACATTTGACGATATAGTGTCCGAAGCTATCCGCCTGATCCCCCGATACTGTCCTGAATGGACCAACCATAACCCCACCGACCCAGGAATAACATTGGTAGAGCTATTTGCCTGGATGACAGAAATGGTTCTGTACCGCCTTAACCAGGTCCCGGAAAAGATATACCTGTCCCTTTTGGAACTAATGGGGCTTTCGCTTATCCCACCCCAAAGCGCCCGCGCGGTTATCCGCTTCTTTCCGGTAGAAGGCTACAAAAAAACAATCCGGGTCAAAGGCGGAACCCAGGTAGCAGCGATTGTCGGGAATGACGATGCTTATATGTTCGAGACAGAGCAGGATGTTTCCATCAGTAGCGCAAAGCTTGAAGCCTGCATAAACCGCACCGGAGAAAAATGGACCAACTATTGCGAAGAAAGGGAGCTAAAGCAGTTCAAGCTTTTTGAAACAAACAATTATGTCGAACACCTTCTTTACCTTGCTTCGCCGTCTTTTGCGCACCTTGCTTCAGAACATACTATACAAATTTCTTTTGTCAGCGGGACAGAGATTGCATCCGCAAAAGACGAGCTTATAAATTTCCTCTATTGGGAGTATTGGGACGGACGTTCATGGACCCGTATTTCCCCCCAAAGGACTCTGGAGAAGAAGCGAAAGAAAGATAATGTCATCTACTTTTCGGGGCCTGTACCGATCGAGGCCTGCACGGTAAACGATCAAGAAGGTTTCTTTCTCAGGGCAACACTGTCGCGCGTGCCAGAACGCAAGAGTACCTTGCAGATACAGGATATAGAATTGCAGACCTATTTTGGCGGTTCCGGGTTTACCCCGGATCTGTGCATATCCAATTTTGGCTCGCAGTATCAGCCAATTGATATTAATAACACCTTCAGAATTTTTTCTGAAAACCCGTCCTACAACGAAGCATTCTATCTTGCGGCAGACGAAGTGCTGTCCCGCCCGGGTAACAAGGTAACTATTATTTTTACATTCAGCGAAGTTTATGTTTCCGGAAACGAAAATGAAAATGTAAAGTTTTCCTATGAATACTGGGATGGCGATAATTGGAAAAGACTTGGCGAGAGCCCCCGCGATGCTTCCGAAGCAAACCCCAGCGGGTTTAAGGACGGAACCTTTGCCTTTAAACAATCCGGCGAAATTCAGTTTACCGTTCCAAAAGGCTTAGTGCCTGCCATTATCAATAACGAAGAGCATTATTGGCTGCGGATGCGGCTTGTTACAAAAGACTTTTCCATCGGCGGAAGCTACATTCAGGATGAAAATGCAAACTGGGTATGGCAGTTTTCTTCAAAGGTACATTCGCCCTTGTTCAGCAAGGTAAGGATAACCTATAACATGGGAATTCAGCGGCCCCTTGCGCTGTTCTCGCAAAGCAATTTTAACTGGAAGGATCTAAAGGGCGGGCTGGGTGAGCGCAAAGACGATGAGGAAAAAACAGACTTTAACCTTTTCGACATTTCGCAGGATACATTGCCTGCATTATATTTAGGCTTCTCTGCTCCATTTGCCAAAGGGAATACCTCGATCTACGTCAAGATAAACGACGAACATTCCCCTCGGCCCAAGGCCGAGCGCTTTTCTTTTTTCAATGAAGGCTTGCTACCCCGCGTTCCTGAAAAACGCCTGATCGATTTGTCATGGGAGTACTGGAACGGAAATAAATGGGCGGAATTAGCCGTCAATGACTATACCGACTCATTTCATGAATCAGGGTTTATTGATTTTGTAACACCCCCCGATATGGCCGAAAAAAATGAATTTGCAAAAAAACTTTATTGGCTCCGTTTTCGGCTTGTTTCGGGCGGCTTTGAAGCCCAGCCCGCCATAATGGCTATTTTTAGCAACGCGGTCTATGCCCAGAATAAAACCAGCTATCGGAATGAAATAGTCGGTTCGGGAACCGGCGCTCCTGCCCAATCATTCTCATTGGTTCACGGCCCTCTGCTGCCGGGCATAGAAATTTATGTTGACGAAGGCTCTATACCCCCGTCAAACGAAATAGATATTATGCTGGGCGAAGGGGTAAAAGAACCTTATAAGATTGAAGGAGAATCCGTTTGGGTTCGCTATAAGGAGGTTAATGATTTTTATAGCTCAACCCCGCTGTCTCGCCATTTTATAGTAGATTACCGAGAGCAAAAAATACACTTTGGAGATGGGGAACGGGGGATAAACCCACCCCGGCGCAAATTCAGTATCCGTATTGCTTCATACAATACCGGCGGGGGTGCTGCCGGGAATGTGGCGGCAGGAACATTGCGGACGCTTACCCAAAGTATTGCCTTTATAGCTGGTTGCGATAATCCCTTCCCTGCTGAAGGCGGGGCGGATATGGAGACAGTAGACAGCCTAAAATCAAGGGCTGCCGGGGTATTCAAGAGCCTTCAAAGGGCAGTTACAGCCGAAGATTTCCAATGGCTTTCACGGGAGGCCTCCGCATCGGTGGGCAGGGCATGGTGCCTGAAAGAAAAAAACAAGCAGGGCGAAATTGTCATCGTCATTATTCCGGTTATACCAACTGGGGAAACGCTTGCCTGCAAGCTGGTTCCGTCCCGGGAGTTGGTGCGCAGGGTAACCGGCTATCTTGAGGAGCGGAAGCTGGTAGGAACAAAAATCCGGGTACAGGGGCCGGTCTACCGGGTTTTTCATATCAAATTAACCCTTGTGTTCCGCAGCGATATATTGGATGTGGAGCGGCTAAAAAAGAATATCGAAACCACCTTGCGGTCTTTCTGCCATGTTTTAGCGGGCGGGGATGGAGAAGGCTGGGAATTCGGAAAATCCGTTACTGCGGGCGCTGTTTTAAAACAGCTTGAAAAAGTGCAGGGAATCCTTTCTGTCGATGAAGTCCAGCTTTTCGATGCGGACACCAAGGTAGCCGTGGAAAAACTGGTTGTCAAGGATGATGAAATCCCTTATTTAGAGGACATCCAGATTGAAAACCGGAGGGCTGTTGAATGAACCAGTCAGCCATACTCAGGGCAAGTTATGAAGCGATTTATAATGACTTATCGAAGCTGGGCAAAGAAAATAAACTCTTCCTTATGGGAGACGGAGATTCTTCAAAAACCGGAACAGAGGCCAGTGTATACCTGGGTATTTCCGATCTAAGCCAGATCTGCGCTGATAAAAACGGCCAGAAAATCGTAGAAGATGAAATGACATTCGAGGCCCCGACGCAGGTGGGGTGTATATTTTTTCTGACTGTTAGTGCAAAAACGTATCCCCCGATTCTTGAGGCAGTAGGGAGTCTGATACAATACTTTAAAGATAATAATGCCATTGTACTAGAAGATCATAAGTGGCATGGGGAAGATAAAGGGAAAATCTTTATTGAGCCAGTGATCCGCGAGCCGGAATTACAAAAAGAGATTAAAATCCATGAAATCCCGGCAATTATTTTGAAATACCGCATGGAAATGGGTATCAATTCGCAAAAAGGCACACCTTTTAAGAGGATTGAAAAGAGGACCATTAAGGGTAATATTATTGACCAGTAAGTTTATAGTGGTTGCTGACCGGTCGTTTCGTCACTTTTTAAGTTTATGTGGTGATCCTTTTGACAATATAAACGAAGCAGTTCATCTCTGAATACATCAGCTTCCCAATCCTGCTTCTCTTTTATGGCACGAGAGCCGTTCAGAGAATAAATTGAATTGAATTCATCAGTATGAAGCACTATATGCCCGAGCTCATGCGCCATTGTTTCTCTGAGCCTTAAAACAGGCTCTTTCTGCAATTGACCTACTTCATCCATTATGCCATTAAGGTTTTTTTTGGGCAGGGTAATTACCAGTTGCTTGCCATCAACATTTATTACCCTGCCTCCGCCTTCGTCACGCATTGACGTAGAATACTCAATCAGAATAGTATACTTTCTTCTTCTGAGCATTCTTTTAAGCATTTGCAGATTACCCATTAGCTCATCAATCCGATCTTTGTCTCCTGCCTTAGCCGCTGCTCGCAAATCAGCGTTGACTTTTTGTATTTCCTCCTGCTTTGCTTCTGCGCGGTCATCAACCAGTAATTTATCGGCGCCAAATATGGCATGCGTTAGATGGTAGTCAAATGAGATATCATAAACTTTTCGGGCTCTGGCTATTATTTCCGCCTTTCTTTTTTCTCTCGCCGGATCGGCCTTGTTTATCGCCATTTTGAGTTTACCACCACAGAAAGCACTGCGTAATAATCAGTCTGGGTTTTATTGCCGTCCTCACCGTCGCATCCGCCAAGGATAGAGATATTAGGAAACTGCTCAAATAAAAAATTGAGCTTTTCACCGAAGGCCCTTAGGGGTGTAAACTCTTCTATAATGTTGTCAGCTTCCTCTTCCGTAGTAGCCTTCTACCATGGTTTTTACAACGTTGTAGCCAATGCTCATCTGGATAGCCCTGGTTTGCCCGCTAGCAGCCATTTGCAGAAACTCTTTTCTGCCGCCTTTTTATCAACCTCCAAAATACATCCATTCTCAGGCATTGGCTTAGCGGAACATACCTGAACAATTCCCATCATAAGAAATAAATTTTCTTTTTTCATTTAACGTTCCTCCATTATTTGTTTGGTTTATATTAGTAATTATGAACCCTCGTATTTAAAATGTAAAGTATCTCTATAAAGAAACTTTTTAAGCTTTTATGGGCTTTGCAATCCCTACCTCCAAAAGCAAAGGGGATAGTTTATTTTCGGCATTTTAGGCCAAAAAACCGCCTTTCTATATCTTGAGGCTTTTTCAAAACTAGCAGAGTTTTAAAAATGGCTCTTAATTAAAAAATACTCTGTTTTCTCCAAAAAATCAAGTAATATTATGAACGACTTCTCGCCGTTCAAGGACACGATCTTCAGGAAGCCTACAACTGATCTGCGTTTGAAGGAGTTGTCGAGATGGACGAGACTTAGTTCGGCGCTGCAACTTCGGTGGCAAAAATAGAATATTCGGCCCTCAATTAAAAGCCGTAATCTCCTCAAGTTATTTTTTGTCTTTATGTAATATTTAGCTTGCATTACAAAATAGGGCGTGGTATAATTTATATAAAGGGGGAGCCAAATGCCAAACTATCAAACGCCTGGCGTTTATGTTGAAGAAGTTGAAAGCGGTTCAAAGCCCATTGAAGCAGGGGCTACCAATATCGTGGGTTTCCTTGGGGTTGCCGAAAAAGGCCCGGTAAACGAAGCAGTATTAGTAACAAACTGGACTCAATATACAAAAATATTCGGCGGCATGCACACTGATGGCTGGTTGGGGCATGGCGTTTATCAGTTTTTTCAAAACGGCGGGACAAAAGCATATATCAACAACTTGAAAGGGCTCCCTCAAAAGCCAGAAAAGAGTGAGAAAGCGGGAAAGGACGAAAAAGCGGATGACGCTTCAAAAGCCCCTGTAAAGATTGCAAATCCCAAGGAAATTGCCAAGCTTATTATTGGCGCTGATGAAGGCGTAGGTAAAAAATCGGGGCTTTATCTATTTGATACGGTTCCGGAAATTGCATTGGTCTGCGCTCCCGGGGTAACTGACCCTGCGGCTCAAGACGCTATTCTAACCCACTGCGAAAAAAACAGGTTTCGTTTTGCAATACTTGATTCCCCGGAAGATTTGGAAAAGGGTATTGATACGATGCCCATGCCGCGGGATTCAATCATGGGCGCATACTACTTCCCTTGGATACAAATGTATGACACGGCGGTGGATCAAAATGTGTATGCTCCGCCGTCTGGAGGTATGGCTGGCGTGTACAGCAGGGTTGACTCTACCCGAGGTGTACATAAAGCGCCGGCCAACGAAATTTTTAGAACTGCTTTAGGATTAAAGTACGGCCTGACAGACGCGGAGCAGGAACTCTTAAACCCTAAGGGCATAAATTGTATACGCGAGTTTGCGGGGCGGGGCATCCGTGTTTGGGGTGCCCGGACTATCAGTTCCAATCCCGAGTGGCGGTATATAAATGTCCGGCGCTTGTTTTGCATGGTAGAACAAGCCATACAGAACGGGACCAACTGGGTTGTTTTTGAGCCTAACACAAGGGATTTGTGGAAAAAAATAACCAGAAATATTACATCTTTTTTGCTGAATATATGGCGTGGCGGCGCTTTGTTTGGCGATACGCCGGAAGAAGCTTTTTATGTACGGTGCGATGATGAACTAAACCCACCGGAGAGTATTGATGCCGGGTATGTAGTGGTAGAATTGGGAATTGCCCCGGCAAAACCAGCGGAATTCGTAGTCTTTAGGGTCTCTCAAAAGACCCTGGGCGAAGAATAAATTTTTTAATGGCTGCGGCCAAAGGAGTAATGTATGGCAGATTATACCCCGACTACTAAAACGTATTTTAAGGTTGAAGTTGACGGCGTCGATTTTGGAAACTTTGTATCGGTTTCCGGTCTTGGCGCTAACGCCGAGGTTTCCGATGACATGGGCGGTATGGATAAAAACCCCCGTAAAGTTGTTGGAAAAGTAAAATACGAAACAATAAAATTGGTTCGTAATGCCGATCCCCGCGACAAAGTACTCAAAGAGTGGTGGAAGACTGTTGAGAGGGGCAATCCGGAACAAAAATCTGTATCTATAGTTTTTATGGATCGGTCTGGTGTTACCGAAATCCAGCGCCGGAACTTGTTCAATGCGGTTCCCTGCGGATGGACTATTTCCGATCTGAGCAGCACCGATAACGGCGTTATTACCGAGACCATCTCCCTGGTTTATGAAAACGCGGAATGGGCATAAGGTAATTTTATTTTCAGACCTGAACCTAAGGAATATCATGGCATCGGCAGTGAAATTTTTTGCACTTCTGCTGGTATTTTTTCCTTCGCTGTCGGAGCCTGTATTTCTTTTTCCTTTAGGGAAAGAACAAGAGCAGCCTCCTCCTGTTGAAAGACGGGTTATATCAGATCTTCAGGATCGTTACGATGCGTTGGTAGCGCCTGGGATTATAATGTTGCCGGCTGGTGGGATATCGGCAGTTTCTCCGGATCTTCTTGCCCAAATTGAAAATGAATTATTTAGGCAGTTAGTAAATGGCGGCAAAATAAAGCCGGTAAGAATGCAGCGCTGGCTATTATCGACATATACCAATAAGGCAAACAACCCCTTCACAATTATGAATGCTATCAGGAATGAGCAATATATTCTTCCGTTACAATATATGGGAAAACCTGTCGTTTTTAGAAACGGTGCCCATCACTATCTTGCTTTGTACATATATTCGTTGGAAACATACTACCCATTGATTATTTTCCGTCACTTCATTGCTTCGGATTCGTTGGAAGACGTAATTGCGTCCTGCATTGATGAGCTACATGCGCGGCTTTCACAACGGTATTCTGGGGCAACAAGAAAGCGCATAGTCATAGATGCTTTTAAATTAGAGTTCTTTCGGCTGGCTGAGCATTCAAGCGGCGAATTCGATTTTATCCCAGCCCCGTTTCTTGAGTTGGAAGGCATGACCCTCCGGGATGGCGATGATTTCTTTAGCCGGATGATGGAATATGTCCTTGCGTCAACCAATTTATTTCAAACTTTCCCGATAGAAGACTTTAGAGAATATAGCAATGCAGTTGTTAGCGCCTCAAACCCGGTGGATTACCGGATACAGGGGCGGGTTCAGCTTTCCGAGTATGAATGTGTAATATATGTCGATGTGCTTGATGTACGGTCGGGGGGGGCCAGAGTGGTTTCATTAAGGCAGCCCTTGTTATCGTATTCATTTGACGGAATATGGAATGCATACCGTTTTCTTTCTGTGCAAATTATTGAGAAATTGTTTGAACACGAGAGCTACGGGATAGTTCCAAAGCTGGAGTCGCCGGGCCGGAGTTTTTTTTCAAACGGTATGTTCATTGGCTGGGATACATTAGAAAATTTTGTCCTTGCAAGAGGGCTTCACGTCATTTCTACCGGGTCCCCTCTTAGGATAGAACATGATCCTAATTTAGTAAATTCTTACCATGTACTCTTGGATAATCATGCCTTTGTATATACTGATACAGAAGGGAACCATATATGGAATTTGCTGCAAAAATAAAACGGCCTCATGCCCTTGCTGTGCTGGCACTGCTTTTTTTGGCGTTTTCGTGCAAGAGTCCTCCACCTCCGCCTCCGGATCCTATCATTATTTTTCATGATCCGCTTGTTTTGCAGGAAGTAGCCCCCATTCCGCGGGCGGTTGTGGCAGTCCAGCAAGCAGCCGCAGTTGTAGAATATGAGCCGGTATATTCGACCTTTCGGATCATAGAAGTTTCAGAAGTGAACGGAGTCCAGAGATATTTTTTGGTCCGCATGGGAGCAGACAGAACCGGAATCGCAGTAGGGGTTACAGGCGATATCGGAGAAGATTCAGCGTTCCAGCGTATCATAGGGAATTACAGAATTATTGAGCTACATGATGATTTCATTAGATGTGAAATTATAGAATTGACATATCGCATTGGAACCAATGCTTATATGAGGGTACAAATCGGAGAAGTGATAAAGGGAACAACAACCCCACGGTAAGATTAAAGGAGATCCTATGTCTCATATAGCAAAAATTGATACAAAAATAAAGGACTTAGCTTATCTAAAGAAGGCCCTAAAAACCCTAAATATCCAATTTACCGAAGCCAACGAAGGAGAGACTTTAACCTTAAAGGGATATAGCAAGAAAGAAGCTATCACCGGCTGCATAATGGAAATAAAGACCGGAAGTACCTACAGCATTGGCATCTGCAGAAAAGAAAAAGGGTATGAGGTAGTTGCCGACTGGTGGGCTATTGAAACGTTTACCGGGCAGAAGCAGGAAGATATCATGAATAAGATAACCAGACAATATGCGTATGAAACAATAATGGATAAGGTTAAGGGAATGGGTTATAGCGTCGTTCAGGAAGAACAGGATACTAAAGAGAACCTGCGCATTACCGTTAGACGGTGGGATGGGTAATACAGTGAGTTTTTACGGTAGATCAAGCCGCATCCTGGTTGAACAGCTTGTGCAGAAGAGAGCAATAAAAGATTGCCAAATTGCAGAATGTGATCTGTCTGGCCTATCCGTCATTGATGCCCAATGGGATCATGCTGATATTCGGGATCTGCATGCCAACGATAGCGTTATTCAAAATTCAAAACTGGAAAATAGCACCTTTTTCCGTTCCAGTTTTATGAGAGCTTCTTTTATAAAGACTGTTTTGGACACGATGGTTTTTGATGGCTTAACGTTAATCAAAAGCCGATGGGACAATACGTGGGTAAATAATACTGTCATGAAAAACCTTTGCTTGCAGCGTTCAGGCTTTTTCGGGAGCCGCTTTATTTCATCATCACTGCTGGATTTTGAAGCGCTGGATACAAGGATAGATAATTGTATATTTGCCCACAGTATGTTCAGCATAAATTATGGAAGCGGAATGAACGGATTTAGCGGTGCTGATTTTACCAATAGCATTTTTTACCATTGTCGGTTTGAGGGGTATCCGCTTCGGGGAGCCAGGTTGGCTTCCTGTGTTTTTATTCATTGCTCAGGCGAAATCAGCGATGATATAGAATGTACAAAAGTGGCAGGTATAGGCTTGAGGGGTAACGCGCAGCATAAACCCCTTCAAAGAATGAATGAAGCCCGCCGTTTGATCGAACGGTATGTATCGTAGAAACAAAGGGAAGTATGAAAGCTGAAGAAATCAGGTCCGCCCTGGAAGAAACCTCCCCAGAAACATTGGCCGATGCTCTGGCAATTGTCTTTGCCGAAGGCAAAGCCCCTTCTCAGGCGGTGGCAGGTATGAATATGCCCGAACTGGCAAATTTTGCCCAGGCGGTCATATATTTAAAAAAAAATTTTGATTTTGAAGAGCTGGAGTATTTTGACACCGAAGCGGATTTGGTTTATGTCAATGCAGGGGATCGCCGTGTCCTTTTGACTGCAGGTGGAAACAATTCACGGCAGGAAAAAGCGGCCTTTGAGGCTAAAACTTCCGGGCATGACGATGCAGGTTCCGGCTCAAATGGCGGTCGGTTCTCGCATCTTGAGATATAAGGGGCTTAAATATGAATATAAGAACGACATTCAGGTTTACATTGCCCAAAGGGAATGGGGTTAAGGCAGAGCCTGGCCGCAAAGTGAACGGCACCATGAGGCTGATCCAGGTAAAGGATTTGGTTTCCATTGAGCGGGATGCCCAGGTACAATTGGGAAGCGGCGCTTTTTATGTTGTCCTCTTAAGCAAAATCATTGTCGAGCTTGGCCTTGAAACGATGATAACGCGCAGAACCATCGAACAGCTAAGCCCTGCAGATTTTGCCTTTTTGATAGATTTTATGCATGAGATCAACCATCAGGTAATAAAGCAGATCCCGTTGACCTGCGGGTCATGCGGTCATACTTATTGGGGAACGTTCGCGCAACTGGGGGAAGCATAAGCCGCCTTCTGAACGAGGTCTACCGGGAGGCGGCTGATTTGGCATATTATTTTCACTGGCAGAGAGGTGATATCTTAGGGCTGACAATGCAGGAGCGGAAGATTTGGCTTTCGCAAATCAACCGGATTCACGCAGGGCAAAAACGGGTGCGGGGTCTTGAAATGGTAGAACAGGTAGAATACCTAATGAATTTGCGAAACTCAGAAGGAGGCACATAATGGTACGGGAGCTGTCATGGTACTTGGAAAGCGGGCGGTTTAGCAGTCTTGTAGAAGAGCTTGAAGGCTCTCTGAAGAAATATGAGGCCGCAAAGAAGGAAGGATGCAAAGAGAATGCCCTGAGCCCATTGCGCGAGAATACCCGCGCCCTTTTTGAGGATCAGTGCGTCCGTTCCGGGCTGAGGGAAGATAAAGCCTCTTTTGTCAATATAGATGCTGAATTTTTTAACGGAAATGCCCTGGATGAAACTGCGGTCAATACCTTTATGAAGAATATAATAAAAGGCCACTGTTATCAGAAGGTGCTGTGGACGTATATGGGGACCACCGGTTCATTCAGCCCAGTATCCAAGGCGGAGATGTCAAACCAGGGATTGCGTTATGACGACTACCTGCCTATTGAGTATAAGAAAAACCGTTCTGCAAAGAAGCCGCTGGAAGACACCTTGGGAAAGGGCACTGAACTCTTTTATATGTACGGCAATGGAACTGTCGGCAAGGAATACAATCCCGAAAAGGCCAGGCTTGCGTTTAATAGGCTGGAAGACAAAAGTGGCATAGATTGGAAAACCGGTTATGATCCCAACGGAAGTATAAAGAAAGACGGCTGGCATGGGGCATACAACCATAACGGCATCTGGGCAAAAGTAGAGGACGCAAAAAGAGATGCAAATCCGGCGAACCAGCCCGGAATGGTTCCCATAGAATTGATTAGGCATGGGGATGTCGCCATACTGCACGATCCAGGGATGCTGTTGCTTTCTTCTCCTCTATTGGTGTACTTCACGGAGAGCGGAGAACCGTACGGGAATCTTGAAATGGACAGAGAAGGGACGGTTAAGGAGATACGGGAAACGCTGGAAAAAATGGGGGTAAAGAGGATAGGCGTAATAGGGGGCATAGCTCCTGATAATCCCGAAATACTTTCCTCGTACCGGGAGATACTGAAGGATCTTGCGGCACCCGATCTTGCCGCAGTGGATAGAAAGGCGGTAAGGGCGATAAAAGAAGGCTACGGGCAGGCGGCGGCTGAAAAAGTTTCGGAAGAAATGGGGGTAAGGCTGGAAAAGAAACTGAAGATAGCCGGGAAATACGGCGTTGATACCGCAATGATCCTGGAGTCAATCGTGCATGGGAGCTTGATGGTTCCCTTGTCACCAAGAAACAAAGCCGATGGCCTTGCTTTGGGACTTAGCGAAGTAGAAGTTGATGCGGTGTGCGCCTTGCCACTGCGCCCTGAGGATGAAGCTGCATATGACACTGTATTAAGCAACCTGTATGCAGCCTGGCCCTATTTTCAGGGCGGCATAAGCAGGGTCGAAGCCGCCGGCATGGTGTATGATTATTTTTTGGGGAAGGATATAACTCCAGTAATAGCTGCGGAAACCAGTCTTGGGGCAATAATCCGCGGAGAGGGTGAAACAGCGCAGGAGGGGGTAAGGACTTACGCAAGCGGCATACCGGGGGAATTCTCCGAGCCTCCTGCTGTTGATTTTTATAATGAAGCGGCAAAGGGGAAGTTCTTAAAGAGCCTTGAACGGAAACGGGCATTGCCCAAGGGAGGCGCTGCCGCGGCATCGGCGGCCCTAAAAGCTATGCCCGAGGGAGCTGCGGAAAAGCGTGCCGAGCTAAATCGCGGATTGGCCCGAGCACTTGGTCAATACAAGGAGATTTCGATGAGCACGGGGATTCCCCTTGCGGAGCTGGTAGAGGCGGTAAAGGCCGAAGCTGGGTTTGGCGGAGGCAAAGAGCAGGCTGTTTTTGGACGGAAAGTATACTACGAAATCCCGACAGGAGCACTGATAGCAGAAGCAAAAAAAGAAAACCGCCAGAAGAAGGAAGTTCGGCTGGACAACGAAACGGACCATGGCGCAGAAAATACGGTAATAATTGGCGGAGTGCAAGGCCCCGCATTGGACGAAGTGCTTCTGACCCGCGAAAAGCTTATAGCAGACTACGCCTTTAGCGAAGAAGAAGCAGGAAGGGCTCAGCCGTTCCTGCACGGCATACGTTTTTATTCACAGGGTGCCGAAGGGTTAGACCTTGCCGGCAAGAACGCAATTACGGCCATATTGGGTGACGCGGTAAGGCAGGACGCGGGAAAAACCGCAGCGGGCTTGCGGCGGGGCATACTTGGGGCTCTTGATGGGCATACGGAAGTGTCCTATAACCTTGCGTCTGACGAAGGGATGCAGGCGTATTATGAGAGCGGACGCGGAAGGGCAAATAAGGTTGGCAGGAAAGATCTGGAAGCGGTGATGCAGGAAGCGCGGAAGAGTACTATTTCTATACCTTTGCCGCCCTCGTTGGTTTCCATGGTGTCTCCAAAGTATAGAGCCGAAGGGAATGTGCCTCTGCAGCGGAATGTTTCTAAGGGAAAGCCTGGAAAGATATATCCTTATCCTGTAAACATTGCAGGGGAACCCCATATACCCGAAGCCTCGTTCCAGAGCCACAATGGCGGCAATACACTGATGGAAGCGCCATTGCTGGAGGGGCAGCGCATAAAAACCGGGACAGGCGGTATTCCAGATTTTCCTTTCTCTGCAATGCCGGAGCAAAATATTACAGAGAACGTAAACCCTTTGATGCCGGAATTCGCGTTACATTCCCAAAAGAACCAGCCCGGTAACGCGGAGACGGAACGGCTGAGGAAGATAGAAGCAAGCTACGAACGGGACATGGAAGCGCCATTGCTGGAAAGTCAGTATATAAAAACCGGGGCAGGTGCCATTCCAGATTTCCCTTTCTCTGCAATGACGGAGCAAAATATTACAGAGAACGTAAACCCTTCGGTGCCGGAATTCGCGTTGCATTCTCAAAAGAATCAGCCCGGCAACGCCGAGCTGGAACGGTTAAGGAAGATAGAAGCGAACTATGAGCGGGACAAGGCCATGCTTGCCCGTCAAAAACAGCCCGCGCTTGCCCGGAGCGAAAGCCATGACGTGGGGCATGCGGAGGGGGAAGGGGAGACTATCGACTCGCCAGAAAAAACAGCCAATGCGATCTATAAAGACATAGCCTGGATTTTACAGAGGGACAATCAATGAGCAAAAAAACACTTGAAAATAACGAAGTCTCTTTGCTCATACATACTCTTGATACAATTATTGCTTTAGGGATTGGAGATTCCAAAAAACGCGTAATGCTCAAAAGGGATGGGTCGCAGCCGATGACAGACGCATCGCGTGATTCATTGTTAAGGACAGATGAAAACGATTGGGTTTTTCCCTTGGAGACCATTGAGCTGCAAAAGTTTAAGACAAAACATGATATTGATGTACCAGAAGCAATCATACATACCGGCCCTTATGCGGACGAATTGGCCAGGTCAATAAATGCGGTAGCTGTTACTCTAGGCAGCGATGTCTTTTTTCGGAACGGATCATACAATACCGCAACCGAAAGCGGGAGGGCTGTATTGGCCCATGAATTGACGCATATTGGACAATACGAAGACCAATCTATAGCGAACGGTACAAGCATTGAGAAGCTGGAAAGCGAAGCGGAATCTGAAGAACAAAAAGAATACGGCATAAGAAACCCTGTAATATCGGTAATGGCAGGAAACCGCATATATAGGATAAGGAAATCAGAGATGAAGGAAGTTGCGGAACTGAGCGCAAGGAAGCTCTCCCAATGGCTTGAAGAGCAGAAGCTGGCGATGGAACCGGATGAATATTTGGCACTGCTGAACAGGG
>JAIRUO010000283.1 GCA_031254385.1 Treponema sp.
GTGAAAAAAGCTGTCAGAAAAAAAAAAAACCCAAAAGGGGTGTCGTAAAAAAACAGCAAGAGAAAATAGAACTATCCCCCCCCCCCCCCCCCCCCCATATTTAGTGTAGTTTTTCCGACACCAACACCATATATCCTTGATTCCCGCTGTTAAATTTAACCTACAAGTATAAACAGCAGTAAAAAACCCCTGCAACCAGCATTTTACCCTCTTTTTACTGTATTTTACACTTTTTTTCATTATCCTGTTAACATCTTTCTTAAGGTAGGTTAATATCTATTAACCTACATAGATGGAAATTGGCAATAAGAATACGCGAAAAAAACAAGAAAAATGGGAAAGTTTATAGAAAAAAGTGTTAAAAACGCCGAATTACCGTAATTTTCAGTGTAGGTTAAATTTTCGGGCGGGAATTAAGGAAATATAGCGTATCCATTCTCACTTTTTAGGGTACTTCTCTCATGCAGCTTATTAAGGGACGTAATATGAAACTACTTACTAAAAATTTGATTTATAAACAAAGCGTACGCAGGATAAGGAAGAAATGATGTTTCGAAAATTTGCAATATTAGGTTTTGTAGCTATTTTATTGGCAACCTGCGCCTCAAGCGATAAGGCTCCGGCAATTCCGAACATGGTAAGCCTTGACGAAGCGCTTGCCGGGGCTGCTGTGGACATTGGTTTATGGGTACAGGAAAAAACAGAAATCGCCGTTGCCGGACTAAATGCACCATTGAATGAAGTTTCGGAATTTATCACTGATGAACTGTTGTCGCATCTGGTTTCAGGTGGAAAATTTGAAGTGGTAGAACGAAATGTTGCTTACCTTGCTGTGCTAAACACGGAACATCAATTTCAAATGTCAGGCATGGTGAGCGATGATTCTGCCGTTGGTATTGGTCATTATTTGGGAGCAAAAGTCATAATTACCGGTTCTTTCAATCGTTTTGCAGGTTTCAGCCAGTTGCGGTTACGAGCTTTAGATGTACGCAGTGCGAAGCTTCTTACCCTGTACACGGCACGAATACGACCTGATGATGCTGTGTTGGCAAACGTAATGCAACCTCTGGATAACATCAAGCCTACAGTCGTAACTGAAAACGCTCTTGCGTATTTTAATCGTGGTAGCGATCTCATACAGGAAGGGAAATACGACGAGGCGATTCAGGAACTGGATCGTGCGTTGACCATAAACAAAAACTTCGCTGAGGCATTTTCCTATCGGGCATTCGCATATTCTAAAAAAGGTGACAATGAACGAACTATTGCGGACTATACCGCAGCAATTGAGTTACAACCGAACTTTCCAGCGGCACTAAACAATAGAGGTTTAGCATATGAAAAAAAAGGCGACCTTGATCGTGCTATTGCGGACTTCAGCACCGCAATTAATATAAAACCAGATTATATCGAAGCCTTGAACAACCGAGGCTTGACGTATAACAGCAAAGGTAACTACAACCAAGCCATCGCGGATCTGAATACTGTACTTAGAATTCAGCCGGACTATGAAGCTGCCTTAGTTAACCGTGGAGAATCGTATAGATTGTAAGGAAAATATAATCAAGCTATTGCGGACTATACTGCTGCACTCAAAATAAATCCGGTTTTGTATGAAGCTTTAAGCAATCGCGGTGAAGCATACCGATCACAGGGCAATTATAGACAGGCTTTCGCGGATTATAACGCCGCAATCGAAATAAATCCAACAAGATATGAGGCTCTGAACAATCGCGGAGAAGCGTATAGATTACAACGCAATTATAGCCAAGCTATCGCAGACTATAATGCTGCACTTGAAATAAAGCCGGATAGTTACGAAGTCCTGAATAACCGCGGACTTGCATATTATGGTCAGCGTAATTATGACCGGGCATTATCAGACTACTTTGCTGCACTTAGGATAAAGCCAGATTTTGACTTAGTACTGTATAATCGCGGTATTTTGTATCTTCAAAATGATGAATGGGATCGAGCTATTACAGACTTTAACGCCTATTTAAGGATAAACCCAGATGACTATGAGGTTTTAGGATATCGAGGCTTTGCATATTCCGCCAAGGGGGACTATGACAGAGCTATTAAAGATTGGGAAGCCGTGTTGCGGCTTAACCCAAGCGATGTCAATGCCAGAAATAATTTAGAGGCTGTCCGTAATATACGTGGGTATTAAATTGAAACACAGAAGATAAGGAGTGAAGGATGAATAACAAATTAAGAGTGGTGGGCCTTACGGCCTTACTATTGGTGGCAATCGCCTGTTCAAAACAAGCGACACCCACAAACAACAGGCCAAACACGGGCAGTATAAATGTCAGTTCCGAAGTCGCGGGTATGGTACTTATTGATGGTGCGGAAACCGGCAAGCGTATTAAGGCACAAGGAACCATGCTCATTGACAATATTGAAACCGGCCTTACCGAAACGGCTATCCAGCTTGATGACGGGGTTATTGTAAAAGCTGCTGAAATGGTACTGGTCAAGGCAGGGGAAACAGCGGCAGTACATATAACATTTTCCTTGAATACGCAACAGGAGGTAGTACCGTATGTTACTGAAGCTGAACCAGTGAAGCAAACAGAGGCAACCGTACCCACCACAGTTGTGGAGTCGTCAAGACAAGAAACAAAAGTCACACCTGTCTCTACGGTTACTGCGTCAGTGACTATACCTACAGCCCAACCACAGGTGCAAGTTCAGGCTGTACCTGTACAGAATCTGGCTCAAAGTGATTTTGTCTTACGCGGTTCTGTCCTTGTAGAATACAGAGGTAATGCGGAAATTGTAAATGTTCCAGCGAATTTGGGTATAACCGAGATAGGGGATAATGTATTTAGTCGAAATACAATAAGAGAAGTAATCATACCGGAAGGTGTAATAAAAATAGGGAAGTCTTTTGAACGTAATGATCAACTTACCAAGGTAACTCTACCTTCAAGCCTGACTACTATCGGAGATTCTTCGTTTGGTTTATGTACGGCATTAACTAGTATTGCTATTCCTTCCCGTGTTACTTCTATTGGACATCTAGCATTTTGTGGTTGTGTTAGCCTTACCAGTGTTACTATACCTTCAGGTGTTACTAAGATTAATCTTGCAACATTTGCCGAATGTTATACTCTTACAGATATAACCATTCCTGCCAGTGTTACATATATAGAAAAAAGAGCATTTATGAATTGTGAAAGCCTTACCAGTGTTAAAATACCTTCCACAAGATTTACATCTGTAGGAGAGGAAGCATTTATTGGTTGCAGTAGCCTTGAATCCGTTTATTTTGATTATGACCTTAATGGTAAAATCACATTTAATCATCCTTCCTTCCCAAACGGCGTAATGATAC
Organism: Treponema sp.; assembly: GCA_031254385.1. The sequence continues at coordinate 3,344 of JAIRUO010000283.1, forward strand.
ATTACACTGATAATTCACCTTTTATGCCCATGTCTATTGCGAGGACATATATTGCCCCTTTTAAACCACTGGAAATACCCTCACTACCGCCAGTAAAACTTGAATTTAAGTCACAGGAATAGGTAACGCTAGGTGTTAGGTAATGCCTGGTACCTGACACTGTTTTTAACATAAATCAGGCAGAGAAAAAAAGGAAAGAAAAATGAAAAAAGAGGAATATTTTCAATAGCTCTTTGTTAATTGGTTCTTTTTTATTCCTATTTTGTAAAAGGAGTTAGCATGAACAGAAAAATGGTTTTAATGGCAGTGTTTTTTGGTTTGGTAGTTGCGCTTTTTAGTCAGGATTTAAAAACAGACTTTACTGGACAGGGCGGGGAAGAACTGGTTATCCGAGGAGACTATGTTCTGCGGGGAACTGTTTTGGTGCAGTACCAGGGGAAGGCAGAAAACGTGATAGTACCTGCAAATCTGGGAATAACAGAGATGGATGACAATGCATTCCTTCTTACCACTATCAAGTCCATAACAATTCCAGAAGGCGTTCGCAAGTTAGGGAGCGATTGTTTTAGGGAATGTTATAGCCTTACAGAAATCCATCTGCCCTCCACCTTGACCTCAATCGAGGAAGGAGCCTTTGCTGAAAGCAGAAACCTTGTAAGCGTAAACATACCCACAGGTGTTATATATATTGGGAATTTCGCATTTAATGGATGTAGCAGTCTTACGAGCATAAACATACCCGCAGGCGTTACTTCTATCGGTGATGCTGCATTTCAAAGTTGTTACAGCCTTACCAGTGTAAACATACCATCAAGCGTTACCTCAATTGGTGCATGGGCATTTAATGGGTGTAACAGCCTTACCAGTATAACCATACCGCCAAGTGTTACCTCGATAAGGAACAACACTTTTTCTTATTGTAGTAATCTTACCAGTATAAACATACCATCAAGTGTTACCTCAATCGGAAATAGTGCATTTTCTTTTAGCGGCCTTACCAGCATAACCATACCTGCAAGCGTTATCTCTATCGGCGACTCAGCGTTTTATGTGTGTAGAAGTCTTACCGAGATAACTGTAGATAGGACTAATACCGCATACTCAAGCAATGGGGGTGTCCTTTTTAATAAAAGCGGGAGAGCCCTTATTCAATACACTACGGGCAGATAAGATGCCGTATATATGATCCCTGCCGGAGTTACTTCTATAGAGAGTTTTGCATTTTACGGATGCGGAAGCCTTACCAGCATAACCATACCGTCCAGCGTCATTTCCATCGGGAGTAGCGCATTTGCTAGTTGCAGCAGCCTTACCAGCATAACCATACAGTCAGGAGTCACTTCTATTGCTGATCGCATGTTTTCTAACTGCACCAGTCTTACCAACATTACCCTCCCCAATAGTGTTACCACGATTGGGCTGGAAGCATTTCGCGGGTGTAAGAGCCTTACCAACATAACCATACCGCCAGGCGTTACTAGTATTTGGGATAATATGTTTAGAGGGTGCGATAATCTAAAAACAATAACGCTTCATAGGGGTGCACGGGTTAGTCGTGTTACTGGTGGTGATTTAACAAACCATTGGCCCAGCGGAATGACGTTTGCCTACATTGATTAAAACTTGAAATGCCCAAACAAAGACGCAAGCGCAAACTCTACATTTTTCTCTCTATTCTTGCGTGGTTTGCTACTGTGTTCCTTTTCCTCTTTTACAGTCCTTTTGCGCAGTTTCGCGTACTATGGATTAATACCGCCATGTATTCAAGCCGCCATCAGTTCCTTGCTACAGCCCTGTATTCCAAATCTTATATAGCCAAGGTTCTGGATATCCCTTTCCCTGAGGAACAGACAAACGCGGAACCGCTCCGCGAAGCCTTTGACAACAGCGTTTTGTTTGCTGAAATAAAAGGCGATTATTTTAGGGGCTATCTTATCAGGATAGAAGACCCCAGGCGGCTGGCATTGGTTCCTGTTGTAAATGAAGAAGGGGAATTGCTGGAAGACCTGATCGCCGCGCATCAGGGCTTTGGCGGCGTGAACGGCGGTGGTTACCGTGATGAAAAACGGCGAGGGCTACCCTGGGGCACTGTCATTGCGGACGGCGCACTGGTCTCGGTCTGCGCCGAACATCGCCTTCATACCATAGGCGGCCTTACCAGATCGCATAAACTAGTTGTAGGCCGCATGAGCGATCAAGAAATCCTTGAACGAGATTTTGAATGGGCCTTTGAGTTTGGCCCCATGCTCATAGTAAATGGCGCGAAGACCGTACTAAATAGCCTGTCTGGTGGATTAGCACCGCGTACTGCCATAGGGCAGACGAAGGCAGGGCATATACTACTTTTGGTAATTGACGGCAGAAAGCCATCCAGCATAGGTGCAACCTTTCAGGATGTCCAGATGGTTTTATACGCAAACGATGCAATGAACGCCATAAGCCTTGACGGGGGCGCTTCATCGTGCATGGTCTATAACGGGGCATTGGTGAACAACCCCTCAGAAGGAAACAGCGGGCGGCTACTGCCCAACGCCATACTTTTCAGATAATACACTATACCTTAACTAGGTTCGACCTGAACCTCCACCCAAAAGACATATCCAATAACGTATCAGCTTTTATAATTTGATCTCCTTACGAAGCCACATAATTATTAAGTTAAATAACTCATTTTCGTGGTTTGAAAATATATGCTTAGCAGTATTAATATAAAAATGTTCAGAATTTGGCAACAGCCTACAGAGTGATTCGGGTGTCTTTGTTGTACCATAATTTGAAATCATGTCTTCTGAACCTTTGATAACTAATGATCTATTACGTATATCTTTGATAGGGAAAGACCACTCATTAAAAATATCACTAATTAATAATTTTTCCAATGTGGTATCTGTGATTGGGATTTGATACTCTCCATAATCAGTCAACATTCCAAAATTATCTGTTCTAATCAAATAACTATATGGAAGACTTAATATAGTCTTATTTATTTTTCGCCCGTTTTTCCAGGCATCATAAAGACCAACACTATCTGCTGGACTTAGAAATATTGACAGTAAATCATATTCGTACTTACGTAGATATAATTTAACTAGATTTGTTCCAAAACTATGACCTTGTAAAACACAAATGTCATATTTAAGCATAAAATCATCAACTAATGCTTTTACATCGCTCTCAACATTGGTATAGCTATAAACTGAAGCACCTGAATAGGAAACACCACTTTCAGTGTAGCCTTCGACTAAATACCCGCTATAACGTGTGTTTATCGAAAGAAAGGAAATACCATTGGAAGGGAACTGTTCATGCATAATCTGGAGAAAGTGATTCGCAAAACAATCCCCCCCAAATCCATGGAAATGGATAACAATTACTTTATTATTATCTGCCTCACTGAACAAGCCGCGAATTATATGCCCGTCATTTGTAGTCTTTTTGAATATCTTCATAGTATCTCTCCAGATTTAATGAGGATATTATTTAGGCTTCATGAACCACCATTGGTGAAACTCAATACACTCCTTGTTTTCATTGAACATTATCGTGTAGACTCCGTCCAGGTGATCGTATACCCCTTGATAGCAGTATTTATTGACCCAATGGACACAAGCGGTATTACCGTCAATAGCTACAATGTCGTAATCTAACGTTATGTCACCAAGCGCATCAATATCGTTCCAATAACCCCTGATGTCTTCCATTGTCGTTCCTGGCTTAAAGGGACGTTCATAGTACCTCTCTGTTTTTTCAAACAGTTTCAGTACATCATCCTTCTTTTTTTCAACCCAACCGGTTTTGAACCTTTCCATCCAGTTAATTACATCCGCTCTTTCTAATTTCATCGACATAGTTACAACCTCCATCTCAATATCATTTATTATAATCATGAAATAATTTCATGAATTATTCGATAACTTTTTCCAGACATAAATATAAGCCCTATCCTGATATGCGGTACCAGAAAGGGTATGTCTGCTCTCAGGCGTTAAATTTTCAATATAATCAACGTTGGAATTCCCATAATACCAAAGACAATCTTCCGGAGTCACATAATGAGATAAATCAATAAAATTTAGTATACGTTTGTTGTCCTTAAAATGTTCATTTAAAAGTTGATATATTTTTGTTGTATCAATAATTCCCGCTATTGCCTGTAGTTCTGAGCAAAATATAGCTTCACATGAAAAGTCATTTACTGTTACTAAATTAATCGGAAGATTTTTATATTTATCTTTTATTTCATCAAGAGTAAGCAGACCATTTTCATTAGTCAAATACTTGTCGATAAAAAAACCATTCTCTTTTATAGAATTAACAATAAGGGAGTAAAACTGTTTGCGTTTTCTGTAGTCAATATTACCTGCGGTTAAATCTGACAAAACCATATCGAAACAATTATTAAATCTACATAAAGTATCAAGCCAATCTCCTGTAACAAGAATCTCGCTGTTGTTATAAACTCGTAATGACGACATTTTTTGATAAAAATCAATTGATTTGTCAAAAACAAAAATATTAGGGATATTCATTTCCCATAATAAATCTCTGAATTCCGGGGTGCTGCCAAGAACCGCCACTTTGGCATCTTGTGGAAGCAATTCGAGTTTGCCCTTGATTATGTCTAATTGAAAATCAGTTGGTCGAGATGGCGGAAGAACCAATTCCCAGTCTGATGTACTGCTCCATATCTTCATTATTCGTTTTCCTTTTCATCAGAAGGAGAAAAACGCGTATAAGCCGATTCTGCTGTCGCGTTATCGTGAACGATGGCTGAAATTGCTTCAACCATCGTTTTAGCATCACTTCGCGAGAAAACATTCCTTCCAAAGCTTATCCCTTTACAGCCACATTGTATTGCATCTTCAGCAATTTTCAACATGTACGCCGCTTCAGTGAATTTACCACCTGCAATTACAATAGGAATAGGCGAGGCAGATTCTATAACTCGTATAAAGGACTCTTTATTACCGGAGTAGTGAGTTTTTATCAGAGATGCACCCATATCTTTTGCGATTCTTACACAGTGGCATAATAGATTTGCATATTCCTGATTATTTGAGTTCTTAAGAGAGACATAGTTCTCATCTGTGCCATCAGCATTTTCTTTTCTTGGGTAAACTATAGCCATAACAGGAAGTGCATATTTTTCGGATTCTGAAACAATCTTTCCAAAGTCAGATAACATATCCGCTTCATATTTACTCGTTATATTTATATGAACAGCAACACAGTCCGCATCACGAATAATTAATTGTTCTATTGTTGAGACAAGAACTTTTTTTGTATGAAAGCTGTTTTTTGTACTCGCACTAACATTAATGATACGTCCGATTGTGTTTGATTTGATGTCATTAATAAACGTTCCCTGATGAGCCAACACCGCATCAGGTTTTCCCTCAAGAATATTTGATATTTTACGATTGATATTATGAAGACCAGCAAAAGGACCAAATATTAAACTATCATCGACAGGAACAATGACAGTTTTTCCATCTGTCCCAAAAATCCTTGATAATCTTCTTGTCTTTCCATTCATTACAATTCCCACCCTTGATTGAATATATCATCAATAGTAATTTTTTTTAAGGATGTTACTGGTTGTGGTTGGGCCTGTTCCCAACATTTTTCAAAAAAATTAGTAAAATTTGAAATTTTACTTGGGTCTTTTGAATAATAGCCTATTACGTGATCTACTGTAGAAACTGTTTTTTCAGTATACAGATAACGCGAACCATAAACTGCAAATGTACCCGTAATGTCGTTTAAATTATAATCATTCTTAATATGGTCGTATGTATTCAGTTTAAGAACTTTACATTCAAAATTATTCGTTACATTATGAAAATATATTAACTTTTTGATTCTTATATCATCAAGCTCTGAATTTTCGGCATACACAAATAACCGTTTAATTTTTTTTATCTGTCTTTTCTTTACCAAATTATTTGCGGTTTCAAAGTAATTCTTCCCAAATCCTTCAAAGAAAAAGTCATTATCATTACATCTATACATTGGGCGAAAAATAGAATCGTCACTACCAGTAAATGCTGATTGATACATTTCGCTTGTAATCTCAATCATATTGCCCTCGATTTTGATCTCGTGTTTATTAACTGCATCATTTGACACCTCATTCAAATCATTAACTTTTTTTTGTAAATAAAAACGGAAAAGATCGTGTTGTTCAAAGCTTGATCGGTTAATAACTTTAATATGTTGCATTATATTGAATAACTTGCTATCACTGTCAAAATCAAGGTTCAAAATAGCTTGTTCTTTAGATTTAATTTGATAAATGATATAAACATAAGTATATATTTCAATCGAAAACAAAACCAGTGCGGAAAGAAGCGCAAATATAACGGTTTCCATACTTGTAATTTTTGTTATGAATCGTGGAAATATAAATACAGGCACAAATACTGATAAAACAACGTTGGCAAATAACAAAATCCAAAAAACTGCCCTGTTCATAATCTGCACCTCCATATTCAAACAATGATCCGCTCAATGCATTACATTAAATAATGTTGCATCGCTTATATTCACTTACCTCCGTCAAGTAATTTGACTAACAGCTATACTTAGTACTAATTAGTGTTTGCCTACATACTTAATTACCTTGCAAACAGACCTTATATTATCTCTCCTTAAGGCTACGAAAATACAATTATCAAGGTAGCCTGTCCGAATATGTCTATATCATGGGCAGACCCTAATTACATAGAAACAAAGACTACTGATATTATATAGATTTACGTGATAAAGTCAAGGACCCCCTCTACGGGGACACCCCATAACGCCCCGTCCATAAAGCGCACGGCGTATCCGTTTTTTCATAGTAAATCATCATGGTGCAACATAAAAGTCATACGTTAAAAAATCGCTATGCAATTTTCCTAAATCATTATACCGCATAAACCTGCACCATTCATCTGTCTCAAAACATTTATCTCTTTAAACATTCATTCCGCACCCCCCTTGGCATGGTTTTTGCTTGTGCGGCGGTGAGCGCCGCGCAAAAACCATGCCAACCCTACGGTTTCGGGGTATTTGTTCCCAGCCGCATACAGCGTTATTTATTCGTCCCATCGGCTGCATTTGGCGCACCTGTAAGTTGATGGTGTGGCAGGGCAGGTCGCTTCGTGTTCTGTCTTTCTCATATAACAAAGTTCCAGGTTGTGTAAATCGTTAAAGATTTACACAACAATCGGTTTCATCAAATGAAAAAGACAGAACACGAGTGGTTTTTCCCCGGACGGGGGTAGGCCGGGGGCCGGGGGAAGTGAGGCCCCCAGCGGCCTACCCCCTTAAACCGGGGAAAAACAAAGGGGGGTGCTTTCATGTGTAAGCGTATTATTACGCTTCTATCTTATCGTTGTACGGAGGTTTTGTATGTCGTTCATACAACACATCATCAGGGTACACAGCGTCTATAAGTACGTTGAGCGGTTCGTTCCTGTCGAAAGTATGCAGGAGGCCATCAAGCTTGTTATGCGCCAACATATCAAGTCGGAAATCATAGGTGAATGGCTGTATTGCTTTACCAACCAGTTTATCGGAGTTCAGCTAATGGCTGTGGGGTTTTGGTACAGCTTCAAACACGGGGCGTATGTCTTCACAGGCTATCCTAAAGAAGACTATGCGGACGAAGAAAGCCTGGACGAAATCAGGGCTCGGCTAGGCAGCCGGAAGGTAAAGGAGGGTCTTTATGTATAGTCCCCCCTTTTCGGAATTAGTAACCGTATCTGTCCGCCGCCTTGCATGGGCTATGGGCGTACACATGGGGCAGGCAGTGGACGTAATGGTCAAGTCACTTCCTGCTTTTATCAATGCGGAAAAAGTCTGCGGCCTCTGTAAAGACAAAACAAAATGCGCCGTCTGCGCCTTCAAAAACTGCGGCGAAATGCCACAAAAAGCAGTAGCCCTTTTGTATTAAGTACACCCCCGGCGGTATGCTAAACTTGACCCACAATTTTCCGCAGTTATGCTATTATTTTCCCGAATGCCGAGATTCTGGGAGGGGACATGGCCGGGGAACAAACTTTCAACATGGAAGAAGAATTTGCGGGGCTGGATTTCAATTCGAGCCGTCTTGAAAAACGGTTTGTCAGGACAATGGAGACGCTGGCTGAACAGCCGGACAAATCGATTTGGTTTTGCAGCGAGAACCGTGCGGAAGCCAAGGCTATTTACCGGATGCTGGGCAACGAGAATCTTGACCGCGAGGAAGTGCTGAGGGCGCACCGCGAGGCGACCATCAAGCGGATGGCACGGCACGGCGGGACCATATTGGCGGTACAGGACACCACGAGCCTTAACTACAATACCCACGAAAAAACCGAGGGCATAGGCTATATCGGCGACAGAACGCTGGGGGTCAACATCCACAGCTGCCTTGCGGTGAGCACGGAAGGATTGGCGCTGGGGATGCTGGGCCAGATGTCGTATAACCGTTTGCAGGCAAAGGACGACACCCGCAGCCATGAGAGCAAAAAGATCCGGACATTGGAGGAAAAAGAGAGTTTTCGGTGGATAAAAGCATTGGAGACGAGCACCGCCTGTCTGCCTGGCGGGGTCAAGGTAATTACCGTCTGCGACCGTGAAGGCGACATGTACGAGCTGCTGGACGCGGCGGAGTCAGGCAGCCACCTGTTCCTTGTCCGCGTGGCCCAGAACCGGATGACGGTGGACAACCGGCGGATTCTGGATGCAATCCGCAAAAAACGCTGCATGGGAAAAGCGGAAGTGACGATACCCCGGGATTCCCGCAGGAACCTCAAAGAACGGGATGCGGCATTGCAGATACGGCATGAACGGTTTGAGGTCAAACGGCCCCATATACTGAACAAAAACAAGGCGCTCAAAGAC
>JAIRUO010000052.1 GCA_031254385.1 Treponema sp.
TTTTCTGCAGTCTTGTCCTTCTTCTCCCCTAGTTCCTCATCAGCACCAGAACGGTTCACCGCCTTCAGTTCCCAGCTTGTTTCTTCGGACTTGCTGTCTGTTCCTTCTGGCTTTGCGGCCTTGCGGTAACTGTGAAGCGAAGGAATAACAATTTCGTCAATCTCGTCGCACATTATAAGCACTTCGATGTCTTTGGCCTTGTACGCTTCCAGAAGGGGCGAGGAGCGCAGGGTTTTTTCATCACCGCCAGTGATGTAGTAGATGTACTTTTGATCGCTCTTCATGCGTGAAGCGTAATCGGCAAAGCTGGCCCAGCCTTCTGCCGCAGTGCTTTTGAACCGTACCAGTTCCTGAATGGCCTCGCGGTTGGCAAAATCCTGATACAGCCCCTCTTTAAGCGCCCTGTTGTATTGGCTAATAAAAGTTTCCCATTTTTCCTTGACTTCATCGGAACCGGAAAGGGCGTTATCCGCAAGAGCCTTGAATTCAGAAAGAAGTTTTTTAACCGAAGCGTTTTTGATGTTGATTAGGATCTTGTTCTGCTGAAGAATCTCCCGGCTCACGTTCAAAGGCAGGTCTTCAGAATCAATTACCCCCCGGTCAAAACGCAACCAGACAGGCATTAATTCCTTATCATCATCAGTAATAAAAATCCGTTTGACATAGAGCTTTACGCCTGGCTTGTAATCCGAATAGTACATATCAAAAGGAGCTTTTTTTGGAACGTAAAAGAGGGTGCTGTATTCCAGAGTCCCTTCTGCCCTGGTATGAACATAGAAAATGGGGTCTTCAGAATCAGGAGAGTATGAAGCACCAAGGCCTTTGTAAAATTCTTTGTAGTCCTCGTCCTTGAGTTCCGATTTGGGCCTGCGCCATAAGGCGGTGCCAGAATTGATCCTCTCGGTTTTGGGCTTGCTGCCTTTTTCCTTCCCATCATCATACTCTTTTTCTTCATAACTTAGATAAATGGGAAAGGCCACATGGTTGGAGTAACGCTTTATAATGTCTTCGATGGACCAGCGGTTGGCGTATTCAAGCCCTTCTTCGCTAAGGTGAAGATTTACCGTAGTCCCCTGGATGGTTTTGAGCGTATCCGCGCTGACGGCTGCAAGGTCAAACCCGTCCTTGCCATCGCTGGACCATTTCCAGGTGGAATCCTCCGCGGCCTTGCGGCTGATTACTTCGATTCTATCCGCAACCATAAAGGCCGAATAAAAACCAACCCCGAACTGGCCTATAAGGTTGGAGTCCTTTCTGGCATCCGCAGATAGTTTTTCCAGAAAGGCTTTGGTTCCGGAACGGGCAATAGTACCCAGAGATTCTGCCAGCTCTTGCTCGTTCATGCCTATGCCGTTGTCAGATACGGTTAGGGTTTTTTCATCTTTATTGAAGGAGATGTCTATCCTGGGATCAAGGCTGATGCTCTTGTACGCCTCGTCCGCCACGGTCAGGTATTTTAGCTTGTCCAAAGCATCAGAAGCGTTGGAAACCAGTTCCCTAAGGAAAATCTCCCGGTTAGAATAGAGAGAATGTATAATGAGGTGCAGAAGCTGGCTCACCTCGGTTTGAAATTGATGCTGCGCCATTTTGGGCTCCTTGGTATAATGTATATATAAGATACTAAAAGAGCCATTGTGAAGCAAGCGTTTTTTAGGAGATTTTATGTATGAATTTATAGTGAAATACTGGAATGAATATTCTCATTTACTGCCGGGCATAGGGAAAAGCCTGCTTGCAGCGGTCTTGATTATTCTGGGAGGCAAATTCATCACCGAAACAAAAAGAAAAATGATAACCAAGGCTATCGCGAGCAACAAAGTTAAAATTGATGAACACCTGGGGACTATCCTGCGCGTGATTGTAAATTATGGGGTCATGCTTGTATGCGCCATTATGGTTCTAGGAAACTTCGGCATCAATACTGCGGGCCTTATTGCCGTATTGGGCACTGCCGGAGTAGCCATTGGCCTGGCCCTAAAAGACACCCTGGGGAATATAGCTTCGGGGGTCGTACTTCTGGTACTGCGACCCTTTGGCAAAGGCGATATGATTGAGTTCGGGTCCGTCACCGGCATAGTCAGGGAACCCGGCCTTTTTGTAACGGTCATGGAAACCGGCGATGGGATATATATTTCCGTGCCGAATTCCAACCTTTGGGGGCCGCCCCTTAAGAACTATTCCAGAAACAAGAAAAGGCGCATGGATATACAGGTAATGGTTTCATATAATGATTCCCTTGAAACCGCCATAACCTTGCTGGAAGAAATTGCCCGAAAAGAAGAACGTTTCCTTGACGCCCCGCCGCCTCAGGTGGTTGTTCAGACTGTTGGCGAATACGGCGTTACCCTGATACTAAGGGCTTGGGCTTCGACCGACCTGTTCTTCAAAACCAATCAGGACCTTATCCGCATTATCAAAGAAAAAATGGAAGGAGCCGGCCTGCGCGTTCCTGTTCCCCATCGGGAAATAACGCTGGTTAAGTAGCATATACTGAGAAAGAGAAACCACGGATTACACGGATTATTACGGATTGCACGGATAAGAGAAAGAAAAACAGGTATTCATCCGTGTTTATCCGTGAAAATCAGTGTAATCCGTGGTTAAATTCTTATTTGCTGCCAGGCAGTAGCGGTGGGTCTTTTTTTGTTAGCTGTTTAATTGCACTAAAAAGACGGCCATTGGCTATATCAACAATGGCGCGGGCAAAATTCATTTGGAATATGCCGCCTCCGCCTTGAGTCAATGATCTGGCGCTGTTATGCGGCACAAAGGCCATATAAAAGCGGTGCTGTTTAATGGCTGCTTCATTGTCTTTGCTCGGCACTTTGGCATTCTGTTTTTGATTGAAAGAAACGGCCTTCATAAAAAGTTTTAAAAAGATGCGTCCCATTCGGCTGTTCTTATAATCGTTCAGAGGGGATTCAATGGTATAGGGACGCAGTTGCGGTTCAGCAGGTATGGGATAGCCTATAGTTTCGGCAAACACTTTATCATTGATGCTGCAAGAGGCAATATTTTTATATGCTTCCAAAACCGCCTGCGAGTAGGGGAGGGCGGCCTCTTTTCTGCCTGTTATCATAATTTGGCCGACTGTGCGGATATCCCGGCTGGAAGCTCCCACGAAGATGTCGTAGTCGCCGTTTTCTACGACCCAGATGTGTTCCTTTGTGTTATAATAGGCAAGGTCATCTTCGCAGAAGGCAAGCGTTACGGCTTTGGTTTCTCCAGCCGCCAAATATACCTTGCCAAAAGCCTTTAATTCCTTCTGCGCCTTGAACACAGCGGAATTGCTGTTCTTGCCAACGTAAAGTTGCACCACATCTGCTCCATCAACGTTTCCGGCATTGGTTACGCTTATGGTTACGGCAATGTTCCTGTCCTTATGCGTCAGTTTCATGTCGCCATATAAAAAGCGGGTATAAGAAAGCCCATAACCAAAAGGATACAGGATTTTTTCAGGAGCTTCGTCAAAATAGCGGTAGCCTGCAAAAATGTTTTCGCGGTACTGTTCAATCTTCTTCTTGCTGTACGATTCCCCAAACGGAATATCAGCGCAGGAACGCATCCATGTTTCGCTCAAACGCCCAGCGGGGTTTGCTTCCCCATACAGCAAGCGCTGACACGCTTCGCCGCCGCCTTGTCCTGGCAGTCCCATATTCAGTATGGCTGCTGCCTTGGCAACAAAGGGCAGTTCCATAGGACTGCCACCAAACAGCACGATGATTACTTCTTTTCCAGCGGCGCATAGTTTGTCAATAAGGGACAACTGATTTTGAGGCATGGCAAGGTTTTCACGGTCAAAGCCTTCGCTCTCTAGCATTTCCGTGAGGCCGCCAAAAAACAAGACCGTATCATAGTCGGTGGCTTTTTGCAGGGCATGAGATTCCATCTTCGCGTCAGGCTCATTCACAGCTTCATTGTAGCCTTGCGCGTACTCATAAGCCGCACCAGCCTTATCAAAAGCGGCCTTAGGTGAAGTAAGACGCACCGGGTTCATGCCGCTGGAACCAGCCCCCTGATAACGCATCTTTTCAAACAGGTGGCCTATCACCAGAACTTTTTTTGATTTTGCGAGGGGCAGAAGCCCCTTGTTTTCCAGCAGAACCGCGCAGTCAACGGCTATGTCGATTGCTAGTTGCGCGTGTGTGTCGAGCAGCGCATCAGTATCCACGGTTTTTTCGATGGCGTTATTTTTCGTGTCTGCCACCAATTTCAAAACCCTGGACACGGCGGTGTCCAGAATATCAATAGGCAGTTTGCCGCTTTCCGCCGCTTCGATAATGCTCTTGCGGTTTTCCCAAATACCGCCGGGCATATCAAGGTCAAGGCCGGCAATAACGCCAGCGACCCGGTCACGGGTTGCGCCCCAATCGGTCATCACTAAACCGTCAAAGCCCCATTCGTCCCTTAACACTTGCGTTAGCAGCCATTTGTTTTCCGAGCAATAAAAGCCGTTAATCAAGTTATACGCACACATCATAGTCCGAGGTCGGCTTTCTTTAACGCAGATTTCAAAAGATTTTAAGTACAGTTCCCTTGCCGTGCGCTCGTCAACTACGGAATCGCTCATATTGCGATAGTTCTCGCAGTTGTTCAGGGCAAAGTGCTTGGGACATGCCGCTATACCGGTTTTTTGCACCCCGCGAGTAAAGGCTGCCGCCAGTTTTCCCGATAGCAGCGGGTCCTCAGAATAATACTCAAAGTTTCGCCCACAGCGTGGATCGCGCTTCAAATTCAATGCAGGGCCTAGAACGACCTGCACATCCAATGCCACGGCTTCCTTGCCAATGGCGTAACCCATTTTCTCCGCGTTATCCGTATTCCAGCCATTTGCAATGGACGAAGGAGTAGGAAAGGCCGTAGACTGATGCGCTACACCCAGGCCAACCGCACCTTCGCCCTTTTCATCTATCCTTTTTCTAACGCCTACGGGTCCGTCTGTCAGGTAAATAGCCGGAATGTTGAGGCGAGGAACGCTGTTTGTCCACCAGGAGTTATAGCCTTCAAGGAGCGCGGCTTTTTCTGCAATGGTAAGCTCTTTTAATAAAATCACGCTTACTCCGGAATTTCAAACACCCCTTCAAGAATGTGACGGGGCTGGTAAGGAAATTTTGGAATGTCTTTTAAATGAGTAACTCCCGACAAAACCAGTACCGTCTCAATTTCCGATTCCACGCCGGCCACAATATCAGTATCCATTCTGTCGCCTATAATCACGGTTTCTTCCCTATTGGAACCAAGGCGACGTAGGCCGTGACGCATCA